>JADZBR010000016.1 GCA_020852035.1 Caulobacteraceae bacterium | reverse complement strand
GGCGGCGCTCTACCGCTTCACGCCCGAGGGCGAGGAGCCCGGCTGGTTCGACGGCAACGGCCGCAGCATCGTGCGCGCCTTCATGCGCACGCCGATCGACGGGGCGCGGGTCTCGTCCAGCTTCGGGTATCGCAAGCATCCGATCCTCGGATACCAGAAGCTGCACCGTGGCGTGGACTTCGCCGCCCCAACCGGAACGCCGATCTACGCCGCCGGCGACGGAACGGTGGAGTTCGCCGGGCCGAAGGGGCCCAACGGCAACTTCGTGGCCCTGCGGCACGACAACGGCTGGCGCACGCTCTACCTGCACATGAACGCCTTTGGGGAGGGCATCGTCGCCGGCGCCCGCGTGCGGCAGGGCCAGCGGGTGGGCGAGGTGGGGACCACCGGCCGCTCCACCGGGCCGCACCTGCACTACGAGGTGCACATCAACGGCGAGCCGGTGGACCCGATGACCGTGCAGGTCGAGGAGGGGCGCACCCTTACCGGGCCTAAGCTGCAGGCGTTCCTGAAGGTGCGGAACCAGATCGACCAGGTGCGCCAGAACGCCGGCTGAGGGCCGGCGCGAACAGCAGCCCGCCGGTGAGCCCGGCCAGCACCAGGGCGGTCGCCAGGCTGCCGTTGAGGTGCGCTTCGCCGCCGCTCCACAGCGCCGGGCCCGTGAGGTCGAGGTCGATCAGCGCGCTGAACGGGCCAAGGCCCGGGTCGGGCTCCAGGCCGAAGCCGCCGGCCTCCGTCCAGTTCCAGCCGAGATGGGCCGCCACCGGCGCCCAGAGCCCGCCGGTGCGCAGGGCCAAAAGGCCGAAGAGCAGCCCGCCGAGCAGCAGGTTGGCGATCACCAGCGGCGGCAGCAGGCTCCGGTCGCCGATCAGGTGCAGGCCTGCGAACAGCGCCGAGGCGGCCGTCAGCCCCGCCCACGGCCCCCAGCGCGCGCAGAGCGTCGGCTGCAGCCAGCCGCGGAAGCAGACTTCCTCAGCGCAGACCTGGAAGGCCGTCACGCCCAGGCCGGCGGTGAGCGCGACCAGCGGCGCGGGCGGGACCTGCCCCGGCGTCGTCGCCCCCGTCGCCACGGCGATGCCGACGACCGCCGCCAGGCCGCCGGCGCCGAGCGCCAGGCCGGTCGCGGCAGCCAGCGCAGGCCGGTCGCCGGCCCGCCAGAGCCGCCGGCCCTCGATCGCGCCGACCGCCAGCGGAACCAGCAGCAGCGGCGCGAAGACGCAAAGGTAGAACAGCGTCGCCGCCGCGGCCGTCGGCCAGGGCTCGGCGAGCCTGGCCATGAACGGCGCCGCGGCCGGCAGGATCCGGCCCGCCGCCCATTGGCCGCCGAGAATCGAACCTACCGCCAGCGCCGCCGCCGCCAGCGCCGTCAGCCACGCGGGCCAGGGGCGTGGAGCCTCGTCTACGCTGCGCACCCAGGGGTTGGCGAAGTCCGCCCTGCGCATCGCCGGGGGACCTAGATCCCGCCGTCCCCATCCCCCGCCGGCCCGTAGACGCCGACGAGGTCCACCCGGAACGGCGCGCCGTCGGCCAGGTCCAGGAGATAGGCGTTGCTGGCGCTCGCATAGGGGCCGATGTCGGCCTTGGCCGCCTCCGCCAGCAGCCAGCCGACCAGCGCCGCCTTGGTTCCCAGCGCGTCGCCCCCGTAGGCCGCGAAATAGTCTGCGCGGGTCATCTCGCCCACCTGGCCGCCGAGCACCGCCTCGGCCTTGCCGGTCTCGGCGGCGAAGCCGAAGATGCGGCCGTAGGCGAGGTCAAAGGTCTCATCGAGGGAGAGGCCGCCATAGTCCGCCTCGAAAGCCGCCCGCCCTTCGCCGGCGGTCCCCAGATTGACCGCGAAGTTGATGTAGCGGTTCTCCAGGTTGAAGTCGGCGTAGTAGGCCGAGTTGAGGCTGTTGGCGTTGCCGCCGCCTTCGGCCACCAGATAGTCGACGCCGGCCTTGCCGGGCGCCTCGCCGGTGAACAGCTGATAGGTCAGGAGCGCAACGGCGGTGGTGGCGTCGGCGGCGTCGACGATGGCCTTCATCGCCTGGGGCATCGAGAGCGCGCCGTCCGCGACCTTGCCGGAAAGGTCGCTCAGGAACGCCTGGTCGGCGGCGCTGGCGGGCGCCCGGCGCAGGACGTTCTCGAAGGCCAGGGCCAGGCTCTGGGCCGAGCTGAGGCCGGCGATATCGATGCTGCGATCGGCGAAGGCCAACTGCTCGACGCCGAACAGCAGGTCGACGCCGTCGAGGCCGTCGGCGCGCAGGTCCTGCAACGTCCACGAGCCGTCCGGATTCGACCACCAGGCGTAGTCGGCGGCCCGGCCGTCGAGACGGGCGATGTCGAAGCCGTCGCCGCCGTCCAGGACGTCGTCACCAGCGCCGCCAAGGAGCACGTCGTCGCCGCCGGCGGCTCTCAGCCAGTCGCGCCCGTCGCCGCCGTCCAGGTAGTCCGCGCCGCTGCTGCCGGTGATCTGGTCGCCGCCGGACAGGCCATAGACCACGGCCGGGGCGGCGAAGCTCATCATGTCGGCCTCGCCCGCGCCCATCGCCGAGCCCCCCACCACGTCGTCGTTGACGACCAGGCCCTGGGCGGTCAGCGGGTCGAAGCCCGGCAGGTTCACCCTCAGGGTGAACCCTTCGGACGACTCCGGCGTGGAATCCCCCAGCACCGTGACCAGCACCTGGGCGGTCGCCACGCCGGCGGCGAAGCTGACCGTGCCGCCGACCGCCTGGACATCGACCGAATTGACCGACGGGCCGCTCGCCGGCTCGAGGAGCGTCCAGGTTCCGCTCAGCGCCTGGCTGAGGTCGCCGAAGCGGGTGACGGTGAAGGCGAAGACCTGCGTCTCCCCCGGCCCGCCCTCCAGCAGGGTCAGGGCCGGCGCGCTGAGCAGCGGCGACGGGGCCGGGTCGTCGTCGTTGAGGATGCCGCCCAGCGCCTGGTTGGTGGCGATCGAGGCGCCGGTGGGCGCGGACAGGGTCACCTGGAAGGTCTCGTCCGGCTCGAAGGCCAGGTCGCCGTTGACGCGGATCTCGATGGTCTTGCTGGTTTCGCCGATGGCGAAGGAGAGCGAACCCGAGGGCAGCACGCCGCCCAGGAAATCGGCGGCGCTGGCGGCGCTGGCCCCGAAACCGGCGACCGACCAGGACACCGTCGAGGTTCCGCTCACCGTGCCGCCACGGGTGACGGTGTAGGTATAGAGCTGGGTCCCGCTGTCGCCTTCCACCAGGTCGATGCTGGCCGGGCCGATCGACAGGGTGGTCGGCCCGCCGACGTCGTCGTTGACGATCGTCCCGGACGCCGAGCCCGCGCCGATGCTGGCGCCCACCGCCCCCGACAGCGTGACGGTGAAGCCCTCGTTGGTCTCCACGGCGAAGTCGCCGTTCACCGAGACCTGGACGACCTTGCTGCTTTCCCCGGCCGCGAAGCTCACCGAACCCGAGGGCAGCAGCCCTCCCGTGAAGTCGGAGGCGTTGGCCGCATTCAGCCCGCTGCCGGTCACCGCCCATCCGACGCTGGCGGCGCCCGTCAGGTCTCCCGAGCGGGTGACCGTGAAGTCGTAGAGCGTGGGGCCGACGTTGCCTTCGGCATGGCTGATCGCGGGTGGCGAGATCGACAGCTCATTCCCGCCGGAGATCGGTCCGGCAGGAGCGTTGCCGGTGACGATCGACCCGATGAAGATCGCCGAATCCAGGGCGCCGTCGTTGGTGTCGGCGATCCCCAGCTTGATGGAGTTGACGCCAAGGCTCACCGGCACTGTGACCGTGAGCACCTGGCTGACGCCGTCATACTCGATCGGCAGGCTGACCTGCGGCCCCGGCGGCGGGCTGTTGTCGGGCAAGAGGTCGCCGGTGTTGCGGCGGAACGCCTCCAGGTTGTCCGAGGTCACTGTCAGCGGCTGGCCGTTGGGGAACAGCGCGTAGTTCACGCCGTTCGCCATGACCACGGCGATATCGGCGTACTGGTTGACGAACTCGGGGTATTCCTCCGAGGCGAAGACGAACGAGAAGGTCAGGGAGGTGACCGCCGGGTCCGAGACCAGCACGCTGAAGGTCAGGATGTTGGCGTCCTCGGTCGGCGAGGAGTCGGTGGTCGCGTTGGTGAGGTCCGCGTCGCCCGACAGGCCGAGGCTGGAGCCGAAGCCGTCGAAGCTGTTGCTGGTGGGCGGGGTGCCGTCGCCGCTGGTGAGCAGCAGCCCGCTGGCGATGCCGACCGCCGCGGCGCCGTCGGTGAAGGTCGCCCCCTGGCCGTTGCCGCCGATATAGCTGACGCTGCCGGCCACCAGGGTCGCGCCCGACCCCTGCAGCAGGTTGTCGACGATGACATCCAGCGCGCTGGGCGCCGGATCGTTCAGCGGTTGGAAGGTGATGGCCATCCCTAAGCGCCCCCGTCGGCCTTCCGCTCCAGCCCCCTGGAGCGCCGTTCGAGAAGTGATAGGGCGCCGCGAAGACCGAGTCGATGCGCCGCGCTGCGCGAGCGCCCGCCTCCCGCCGGCGCGGCTCCAGGCATGCCGTCGTCGAGGGGCGGGCGGGGCTGAGGCGTCATGGAGAAACGCCGTTCCGCCGCGCTGTCGTCGACGTCCCGCCCCTGTCTGGCTCGGCGGTTGAAAGTCGGCTCTCGTCCGCTCGGGACTATGCTGTGCTCAAACGATAGAATATCGCGCCGAACCAGGTCGCCCGGACCGCGCAAGGCGTGGATGATTTTTTCAATTACGAATAAAAACAAAAGTATGGACCACAAGCTTTCAGTCGCCCCGATGATGGACTGGACCGACCGCCACTGTCGGATGCTGCATCGGGTCCTTTCCGGGCGGACGCTGCTCTACACCGAGATGCTTACGTCGGCGGCGGTGACGCATGGGGACCGGGCGCGGCTGCTCGCCTTTGATCCGGCGGAACACCCGGTGGCGCTGCAGCTGGGCGGGTCCGAGCCGGCGGAGCTGGCGGCGGCGGCCAGGATCGGGGCGGCCGAGGGATACGACGAAATCAACCTGAACGTCGGGTGCCCCTCCGACCGGGTGCAGAGCGGGCGGTTCGGCGCCTGCCTGATGCGCGAACCTGCGCTGGTGGCCGACTGCATGGCCGCGATCGCCGACGCGACCGGGAAGCCGGGCACGGTGAAATGCCGGCTGGGCGTGGACGACCAGGACCCGGAGGTCGCGCTCTTCGAGCTTGTGGAGCGGTGCGCATCGGTCGGCGTGGGCACGTTCATCGTTCACGCCCGCAAGGCCTGGCTGAAGGGCCTGTCGCCGAAGGAGAACCGCGATGTCCCGCCGCTCGACTACGAGATCGTCTACCGGCTGAAACGCGAGCGCCCGGACCTCACGGTGGTGCTGAACGGCGGGGCGCCGGGGCTGGACGCGGCCGAAGCGCACCTGCAGCGGGTGGACGGAGTCATGCTGGGCCGGGCGGCCTATCACCAGCCCGGCCTGCTGGGCGAAGCCGACCGGCGGTTGTTCGGCGTGGGCGAGGACGTCTCGGCGGCGGCGGCGGTGGCGCGCTATCGGCCCTATGTCGAGCGGGAGCTGTCGCGCGGGACGCACCTGGCGGCGATGACCCGCCACATGCTGGGCCTCTTCCACGGGTGTCCGGGCGCACGGACCTGGCGACGCATCCTCACGGTGGAGGGCGCCAAGACGGGAGCCGGGCTGGAGGTGATCGACGCCGCGCTCGGCGCGGTCCTACGGGCGCAGGATCAGCGCGTTGCGGGTGGCCTCGAAGCGGGAAAGGCGGCCTAGATAGGTCATGCCGAGGAGCGAGGTGTCGAGCCCGCGCTCGATAACGAACGCCTCCACCTCGCGCACCCGCGCCCCGGCCACCGAGACGCTGGCCAGTTCGATGCGCGCGGCGCGGGCGTTGCCGTTGGCCGTGGAGACGTCGAAGGCGTAGTCAAGGCCGGCCGGGTCGAAGCCGAGGCGGCGGGCGTCCTCGGGCGTCAGGGCGACGGCGGAGGCGCCGGTGTCGACCAGGAAGCGCACGCCGCGGCCGTTGACTTCGGCTTCCGCCCAGTAGTGGCCGTCGGCGGACTTGACGATCGAGGCGACCTCTCCGGCGGCCGGCGCGTGCGCGGCCACCGGCTGGGCGACCAGCGCGCGCGGCTCGCCCGGCGGCGGCGTCAGCGCCCGCGCGCCGGGGATGGCGCCGGCCGCGCCGACCAGCGCGATGGCCGTGTACTTCAGTACGTATGACACCCCGCCACCTTGGGCTTGCGACCGGTTCTCCAGCCTGTTGCGGCGACCCTAGCGCCTGGCGGTTTGCAAGCGGTGAATCAGAAGAGGCCGAGCTTTTCCGGCCGGATTCGGGATTTGCGCGATGACAGCTGGCTCATCAGCGCGGCCCGCTCGTCGTCGGAGAACCGCGCCCAGCCGGCGACCTCGGCCAGGGTCCGGTAGCAGCCGAGGCAAAGCCCGCTTTCCCCGTCGACGACGCAGACCTTGACGCAGGGGGTGACGACGGGGCTGGCCATGTCGTCAATCTAGATGATCGCAAGAATATTGAAAACTCTTAATGTGACCCGCGGTGTAACAGAAGTGACCAAGTCTTAATCGGATGTAATACTTCAACATTGCTCCCATTTAACTTCCAAGTGGAGAGTATTTGATCGAGGTTTACGCGTCAGTTGTTGGAGGACGCTATGTTCAAGGTCATCTTCCTGTCGTTGGTCGCCGCGGGTCTTGCCGAGGCGGCGGTGGCGTCGGAGCGTGTTTCGGAGGCCTCGCGCGCCTCGAACGCCGAGTATCTGCAGGCCGCGCGCTGCGCCGGCCTCGTGCGCTCGATGAGTCCGAACCGTTCCGATGTGAGGGCGGTCGACGCCTTCCTCGTGGCGCAGAGCCGGCGCCGCAATCCGATCGTGCTGGACATGGCCGACAAGCGCTTCGTGGACGTCCACACCGAGGCGGTCCGTGGCGGCCTCGAAAAGCGCGCGGCCCTGCTGGCCGAGCGCGAAGGCGTCTGCAGATCCTACGGGGCCTAGGGGGCGTCGCCCGGGGCCGTCCCGCCAGGCCGCGCGATGCGCGAACGGGCGCGGCGATTTGGGTGCTGACGATGGGTGCGGCGAGCTTCGACGCACCCACTCGGCCCGTTCGCCATCGAAGACCGCGCCGCATTCGCCCGTTACGTGGACGGGTGTTGTTATTGAACACTACAGATGTGACTTCATTTGTAACGGTTACAAAGTATTAAGATGATTTAATACTCAAGCATTGCCATCATTTAACTTACATATGGAGAGTATCCGGGCAGAATTGCGGCGTCAGTTGTTGGAGGACGCCATGCTCAAGATCATCACCCTTACGCTGGCCGCGGCCAGCCTCGCCGGCGCCGCCACGGCGGCCGATCGTGTCACGGACGTCGAGTACCTGAAGGCCGCACGCTGCGCGGGCCTGATGAAATCGGCGCACCTGGGCGAGCCCGACGGCGCGGCGGTGGAGGCATTCCTGAAGGCCCAGCGTCGCGGCCGCGCCCCGGCCGTGCTGGACATGGCCGACAAGCGAAAGCAGGACGCCCGCGCCGAGGCCGCCCGCGCCGGCGGCGACAAGAAGGCGCATCTGCAAGCCGAACGCGAAGGCGCCTGTCGCAACTACGCGGCGTAACCATGCTGGCCGCGCCGGCTTGCCTTGCGCGCGCGCCCCGCCCAGGGTCGCGCCGATGGGCGATGCGGGCGCGGCGGAATCGGTTCTGGCGGAAGGCGCGACGTGCTGGCGACGCGCCCATGCCGAACGCGCGGCGTTCATCGTCGACAACGAAGCCTATTTCACCGCGGTCTATGAGGCGTTCCGCCGGGCGCGGCGCTCCATCACTATCCTGGGGTGGGGGTTCGACCCGCGCACGCGGCTGTTTCCCGACGGTGTGGAGACGGCCGACGACCCCGATGAGGTCGGGCGGGTGCTCATCGAGTTGGCCTGCGCGCGGCCGGAGCTGAAGGTTCGGCTGCTGGTCTGGAAATCGGCCCTGCCGATCGCCGCTTCGCAGGAGTTCTTCCCGCACAAGGCGCGGGCCTGGTTCAGGAACACGCCCATCGATTTCCGGCTCGACGACCAGGTGCCGTTCGGCGCCTGCCATCACCAGAAGGTGGTGGTGATCGATGATCAGCTCGCGTTCTGCGGCGGCGGCGACATCTCGGTAGACCGCTGGGACACGCCGGCGCACCTGGACGCCGAGCCACGGCGGATCATGCCCTCGCAAGACAACCATCCGCCCCGGCACGAGGTGATGATGATGGTCGACGGGGAGGCCGCGCGCGTCCTGGGCGACCTGGCGCGCGAGCGCTGGCGGCGGGCGACCGGCGAGGCGCTGGCGCCCTCCACGCCGTCCGGCGAGGATGCCTGGCCGCCGCACGTGCCGGCCCACCTGCAGGACGTCGAGGTCGCGATCGCCCGCTCCGAGCCGGCCTGGAAGGGGCGCCAGGCGGTGGAGGAGATCAGCCGCCTGACCCTCGCCTCGATCCTCTCGGCGCGCGAGACGATCTATCTGGAGAACCAGTATTTCACCGCCCCGGTGGTGGCCGAGGCGCTGGCGGCGCGGCTGGCCGAGCCGGACGGACCGCAGGTGGTGCTGATCTCCACCGGCCCGAGCCCCAGCTGGTTCGACCGGCTGACGATGGACCGGATGCGCTCGGTGCTGATGTGGCGGCTGCAGGCGGCCGACGTCTTCGGGCGGTTCCGCGCCTACTATCCGGTGACGCCGGGCGGCCGGGTGATCATCGTCCACTCCAAGGCGTCGGTGTTCGACGACCGGCTGGTGAGGGTCGGGTCGGCCAATCTCAACAATCGCTCGGGCGCCTTCGACACCGAGTGCGAACTGGCGGTCGAGGTCTCGGCCGAGGACGACCGGCGGCGCGTGGCGGCGTTCCGCGACCGGCTGATCGGCCACTTCCTGGGCTGGTCGGGCGACGCGGTCGCCAAGGCCGCCGCCGAGCGCGGCGGTCTGATCGCGGCCATCGAGGCGCTGAACACCGAGGGGCGGCTGGCGCCGCTGCAGCCGATGAAGATGACGGCGCTGGGCGAGTTCATCGCCGCCTATCACCTGGGCGACCCGATGGGGGTGGAGGATTCCTGGCGCCCGTTGCGGCGGCGCGAGCGGCTCTACGGGGCCGTGCGGGCGCTGACCGCTAAGTGAGCGTGAAATCGACCACCAGCGGCAGGTGGTCGGAAGCCACCCGCGTCAGGGTGTCGTAGGGGGCGAAGACGTAGTCCACGCCGATCTCCTGGCTGACGAAGACATGGTCGATACGCAGCACCGGCAGCGGCGCCGGGAAGGTGGTGCTGGGCGCCTTGCGCGCCGCGCAGCGTCGCGACTCCCGCATGCCGGCGACCAGCGTGCGGTAGACCACGGAGGTGGCGGTGGCGTTGAAATCGCCGAGCAGGATGTGCGGTCCCTGACAGGCGGGATCGCCAAGCCAGTCGGGGCCGGCGAGGGCGCGGGCCTGGATCTGCTGCTCGCGCGGAACGAGGCCCAGGTGGCTGTTGATGATCTGTACTTCCCGCCCGTCGATCTCCACCGCCAGCCAGAGCGCGCCGCGCGGCTCCAGCCGCGGCAAGGGCGGATAGCCGGGGAGGGAGGCGGCCTTGACCAGCCGCTCGGGTAGGGCGGTGAGGATCGCGTCGCCATACTGCTCCTCCTCCACGGTGATGGCGGGGTGGAAGTGGAAGGTCATGGCCAGCCGCTGGGCGATCTCGTGCGCCTGGTCGACATGGCCGGTGCGGCGGCGGCGTACGTCCAGTTCCTGCAGGGCGACGATGTCGGGCTTCAGCCGGGCGATCACCTCGGCGATGCGGCCGACGTCCAGCTTGCGGTCGGCGCCGACGCAGCGGTGGACGTTGTAGGTCAGGATGCGCGGCATCGCCGGCGGTGTGCGCGAGCCCGTCCCGGCTGGCAAGCGCCGCCATGAACATCGGTTGACGTTGACGCTAGCGTCATCTTTCCACGGCGAGGCCGCTCGCTTAGGGTCGCGGCGCAGTTAAGGGAGCGCCCCCAAATGGACATGAACTTCTCCCCCGAAGACGTCGCCTTCCGCGAGGAAGTGCGGGCCTTCATCGCCGAGAACTATCCGAAGGAACTGCGGGCCAAGCAGGACGCCGGAGAGGAGCTCTCCAAGGAGGACATGCTCTCCTGGCACAGGATCCTGGCGAGGAAGGGCTGGGTGGCGCCGTCCTGGCCGAAGGAATACGGCGGCACCGACTGGACGCCGACGCAGAAGTACATCTGGGGCGAGGAGCAGGCGCGGGCCGACACGCTGGGCCTGATGCCGTTCGGGCTCTCGATGCTGGCGCCGGTGCTGCTCAACTTCGGCACCGAGGAGCAGAAGAAGACGTTCCTGCCGGGCATCTACAACGGCGATGTCTGGTGGTGTCAGGGCTACTCTGAGCCGGGCGCCGGCTCCGACCTCGCCTCGCTCAAGACCCGCGCCGAGCGGATCACCGGCGACGACGGCAAGGAATACTACCTGGTCAACGGCCAGAAGACCTGGACGACGATGGGCCAGCACGCCGACTGGGGCTTCTTCCTGGTCCGCACCGACCCGAACGTGAAGCCGCAGACCGGCATCTCCTTCCTGCTCATCGACATGAAGACGCCGGGCATCGAGGTGCGGCGCATCACGACGCTCGAAGGCGGGCATGAGGTCAACGACGTCTTCCTCGACAACGTGAAGGTGCCGGTCGAGAACCGCATCTACGAGGAAAACAAGGGCTGGACCTGCGCCAAGGCGCTACTCGCCCACGAACGCTCGGGCATCGCCGGCGTCGCGCGCTCCAAGCGGGCGCTGGAGAAGATCCGCGAGATCTCCACCACAGAACGCGCCGACGACGGCGGGCCGCTGCTCGGAGACGCCTTCTTCAAGCGCAAGATGGCCGAACTGGAGATCGACCTGACGGCGCTGGAGTTCACCGAACTGCGGACCCTGGCGGGCGAGTCGAGCGGCAAGGGCCCGGGGCCGGAGAGCTCGATCCTCAAGATCAAGGGCACCGAAATCCAGCAGCGGCTGAACGAGATGGCGCTGGAGGCGGTGGGCCACTACGGCGCGCCGTACCTGCGCGATCTCGGGCACAATTCGCAGATCGGGCCGCACTACGCCGACGGCCTGGCCGGCGACTACTTCAACGGCCGCAAGACCTCGATCTACGGCGGGTCCAACGAGATCCAGCGCAACATCATCGCCAAGATGGTTCTGGGTCTTTGACGCTCAAAAGCCCCTCCCCCTTGAGGGGAGGGGTTGGGGTGGGGGTGTAGGCCTGTGACTCGCGGTGCTTTGCTCAAGTCCGATCGAGCGGCGTCCGCAGCCAAGCGCATGCGGCGTGCGCCGACCTATGCCGAAGCGCGGCTCTGGAAGACGCTGCGCCACCCCCTACTCAAACCTGCCCATTTCCGGAGACAAGTTGCACTCGGACCCTACGTGGCTGACTTTGCTTCACACGGGACAAGGTTAGTCATCGAAGCGGATGGAGGCGTTCACGCCGATGATGAGAATGCTCTGAGAGATATCGAACGGGATGCGTGGCTTACCCGGCATGGCTACCGCGTGCTGCGCCTGCCCAACGACCTGGTGGTCGATGACCCCTCGGCGGTCATCGAGATCGTTCTGAAACACACAGCTAACACCCCCACCCCAACCCCTCCCCTCAAGGGGGAGGGGCTTTTGGAGTAGACAGATGGACTTCAGCTTCACCGAAGAACAGTCGATGCTGCGCGACACGCTCGCGAGCTACCTGGCCGACACCTATGACTTCGACAAGCGACGCGCGGCGCTGAAGACCGACGCCGGCTGGCGGCCGGAGGTCTGGAAGGCGTTCGCCGAGGAGCTCGGCATCCTCGGCGCCGCGTTCTCCGAAGCGCAGGGCGGCCTCGGCGGCGGCGTGATCGAGAACATGGTCATCATGGAAGAGCTGGGCAAAGCCCTGGTGGTCGAGCCCTATTTGGAAACGGTGGTGATCGGCGGCGGCTTCGCCAAGCACGCCAAGGGCTGGGATTGGGCCGACGGCGTGATCGGGCGGATCATCTCCGGCGAGATGCTGTGCGCCTTCGCCTACGCCGAGCCGCAGGGGCGCTACAACTGGGCGGACCTGAAGACCACCGCGAAGAAGGACGGCGACGGCTATGTGATCAACGGCGCCAAAGCCGTGGTCGTGGGCGCGCCGTGGGCGACGCACCTGATCGTCACCGCCCGCACCGGCGGCGGCCAGCGGGAGGCTCAAGGCGTTTCGGTGTTCATCCTCGACCGCAACACAAAGGGCGTCAGCTACCGCGACTATCCGACGGTCGATGGCCGCCGCGCCTCGGAGGTGACCTTCGAGAACGTGTCCGTCCCGGCCGGCGCGCTGATCGGCGCGGAAGGGCAGGGGCTGGCGCTGGTCGAGCAGGTGATGGACGAGGCGACGGCCGCGCTTTGCGGCGAGGCGCTGGGCGTGCTTTCCAGGCTGCACCAGGGCACGCTCGACTACACCAAGGAGCGCAAGCAGTTCGGCCAGCCGATCAGCCAGTTCCAGGTCCTGCAGCACCGCATGGTCGACATGTTCATCCAGGTCGAGCAGTCGATCTCGATGACCTATATGGCCCACGTCCACCTGGACGAGGACGCCGCGGCCCGCGCCAAGGCCGTCTCGGCCGCCAAGGTGCAGATCGGCAAGGCGTGCAAGTTCGTCGGCCAGAACGCCATCCAGCTGCACGGCGGCATGGGCATGACCGACGAGATGGCCATCGGCCACTACTTCAAGCGCGCGACGATGATCGAGAGCCAGTTCGGCGCCACCGACCACCACCTGGCGCGCTACGAGGGGCTGAGCTTCAAGACGGCGGCCTGACGTCCCATATCCGACCCAACGGCGCAGCTTGGCGCGACAGGGGAGGGTGACATGGCGGGAGTGTTCGGAGCGGAATCCACCACTGACGAGGTGCTGGCGGGCGTGGACCTCGCGGGCAGGCGGGTGCTGGTCACCGGCGCCTCGGCGGGCCTGGGGGTGGAGACGGCGCGGGCGCTGGCGTCGAAGGGCGCGCAGGTGATCGGCGCGGTGCGCGATCTGAAGAAGGGCGAGGGGGCCATCGCGGCCGCGCGGGACGACGCGGCGAACGGCGGGTCGATCGAGCTGGTCGAACTGGACCTCGCCTCCCTGGCCAGCGTCCGGGCCTGCGCCGACAAGCTGCTGGCCGACGGGCGCGAGTTCGACGTGATCATCGCCAACGCCGGGGTCATGGCCTGTCCGCAAGGCAAGACCGCCGACGGCTTTGAAACTCAGTTCGGCACCAATCACCTGGGCCACTTCGTGCTGGTCAACCGGTTGGCGCCGCTGCTGAAGGACGGCGGGCGGTTCGTCAGCCTGTCCTCGGCCGGCCACAGGTTCTCCGATATCGACCTGGACGACCCGAACTTCGAGCGCACGCCCTACGCGGAGTTCACCGCCTATGGCCGGTCGAAGACCGCCAACGCCCTGTTCGCGGTGGAATTCGACCGTCGCCATAGGGCCCGCGGCGTGCGCGCCGCCTCGGTGCATCCCGGCGGCATCATGACCGAGCTCGGCCGCCACATGACGCCCGAGGTCCAGCAGCAGATGGTCGATTCCATCAACGCCAGCCAGCAGGCCGGCGGCGGCCAGCCGTTCAGCTGGAAGACCATCCCGCAGGGCGCGGCGACCTCGGTCTGGGCCGGTTTCGTGGCGGACGCCGACGAGGTGGGCGGTCGCTACTGCGAGGACTGCCATGTCGCCGAGTTGAACGACAACCCGGCCTCGCGCGGCGGCGTTCGCCCCTACGCCCTCGACCCGGATCGCGCCAGCGCCCTGTGGGCCAAGAGCGAGGAGATGGTCGGCGAGCGCTTCTGACGCGCTTGCGGCGCACCGATGAACCGGCCTAAGCGCCACTGATGGCGCTGCGCGACTTCCTCCTGCTGGTGATGGTCTGCCTGCTCTGGGCGGGCAACAACATCGTTTCCAAGCTGGTGGTCGACAACCTGGCCGTGCCGCCGATGTTCTACGCCGCGGCGCGCTTCGCCGTGGTCATGCTGGCGACCTTCTGGTGGCTGCGGCCCATCCCACGGCCGCTCTGGCGCATGGTGGTGGTGGCGATGCTGATGGGCGGCGGCAACTTCGCCTTGGTGTTCATCGGCTTCAAGACCGCCTCGCCCTCGATGGCGGCCATCGTGCTGCAACTGGGCGTGCCGATCACCACGCTGCCGTCGGTGCTGATGCTGGGCGAGAAGATCCGCTGGCGACGCGGCCTGGGCATCGCCCTGACCCTCGCCGGCGCTTTGGTGGTGATCTGGAACCCGCATGGCCTGGCCATGTCGAGCGGGCTTTTCTTCATCGTCGCGGCGACCTTCGCCGGGTCCCTGGGCGCGGTGATGATGAAGCAGATGGAAGGAATCCGGCCGTTGCGCTTCCAGGCCTGGGTCGGGTTCTGCTCGTTCTGGCCGCTGTTGGCCCTTTCGGCGGGTCTGGAGCGCGACGGCTGGGGTCATGCGCTGCAGGCGGGTTGGCCGTTTTGGGCGGCGGTGGTCTTCTCCGGCCTGGTGGTGTCGGTGATCGGCCACACCGCCTATTACCTGCTGATCCAGCGCTACGAGGCCAACCTGATTTCGCCGCTCACCCTGATGACGCCGCTGGCCACCATCGGCCTGGGTATCCTCATCACCCACGACCACTTCGACCTGCGCATGGGCGTCGGCGCCGCCCTGGCGCTGATCGGCGTGCTGATCGTCGCCATGCGGCCCAACCAGGTGTGGCCCAAGCTGATGGCCATCCGGAACCGCGCCCAATGACCCTCAGCTTCATCGACGCCCCGTCGCCGAACTTCGAGCCCCGCGCCAAGCCGCCCTGGATGATCGTGCTGCACTACACCGGCATGCAGACCGGCGAGGCGGCGCTGGCGCAGTTGCGCAGCGAGGCGGCCAAGGTTTCCTCCCACTACATGGTGGAAGAGGACGGCCGGATTTTCCGGCTGGTCGACGAGGAGCGTCGCGCGTGGCACGCGGGCCGCTCGTCCTGGCGCGGCGAGAGCGATGTCAACACCGCCTCGGTGGGCATCGAGATCGTCAATCCGGGGCACGAGTGGGGCTACCGGCCGTTCCCGGAGGCGCAGATCGCTGCAGTGATCGACCTGGTCTCCAACATTCGCACACGCTGGCTGATCGCCGATCGCGACATCGTTGGCCACTCCGACGTCGCGCCGGCGCGCAAGGAGGACCCCGGCGAGCTCTTCCCCTGGAAACGCCTCGCTGAAGCCGGCCACGGCCTTTGGGTCGAGCCGTCGCCCGCGCCGGGCGCGCCGATCGGCGAGGGGGACGAGGGCGCGGCCGTCTTCGCCTTCCAGGCCGGCCTGACGCGGCTGGGCTATCTCTGCCCGCCGACCGGGATATTCGACGCCGCCACGGCCGAGGTCGTGCGCGCCTTCCAGCGCCACTGGCGTCAGGAGCGGGTGGACGGCGTCGCCGACGGCGAGACCCGCGCCCGGCTGATCGCGCTCCTGAAGATCGCCGACTGATGCATCCTGCAAATGCGACCCCGCCGACGCTACGGACGGTGTCGTTCGTGCTTCGCCCGCTCCAGCCATCGGACTCCAAGGGGTTCTTGCGCTGTTGGGCGACCCGCGGGTGACAGAACACATGGACATCGACCCGCTGATCGATTTGGCCGGCGCGGGGGGGATCATTGCCTGGGCGCAGGACATCGCGGCCGCGGGAACGGGCGTCCGCTGGGCGATCCTGGCGGACGAGGCGCTGATCGGCACCTGCGGCCTACAGAATATCGAGTGCGAGCGTGGCTCTCGCGGCGAGGTCGCCTACGACCTGTCGCCGGCCTGGTGGGGCCGGGGCGTCATGGCCGAGGTGCTGCCGGCCCTTTTGCGCCACGGCTTCGAGACCTTGGGCCTGCGGCGGCTGGAGGCGTTCGTGAACCCCGGTAACGCGCGCTCCGAGCGTCTGCTCCTCCGGCACGCCTTTTTCCTGGAGGGAACGCTGCGCGATTACGCCTTCTGGCGTGGGCGGTTCTGGGACCAGCAGATTTACGCCCGCCTCGCGGATTGACCCGCAGGGCCTTGCGGACCATGTTCCGCGCGGACCAGACGGCCGGGCGATCGCGGCGTCGCTTGCGGCGTCGAGGAAAGTCCGGGCTCCACAGCGGCACGGCGGCGGGTAACGCCCGCCGGGGGCGACCCCAGGGATAGCGCCACAGAAAGCAAACCTCCTGCTCCGCTAAAAGCTACGCAGGGCTTCGGCCCTGCGAAGCTCCCGCAAGGGAGCGAAGCAGGGAAGGGTGAAAGGGTGGGGTAAGAGCCCACCGCGGACCTGGCGACAGGGACGGCATGGCAAGCCCCGCCGGGAGCAAGACCGAATAGGGACCGTGCGTCCGGGACTCAGGTCCGGGACAGGGCCGCCGCCGGCCCGAGCGGTCCGGGTAGGTCGCGAGAACCGCCGAGCGATCGGCGGTCCAGAGGAATGATCGCCCAGGCCCGCTCGCGGGCTGGACAGAACCCGGCTTACAGGCCGTCTGGTCCCGTTCCTCCCCATACAACCAGGGCGTCCCGCGCCCGTTAGACTGGCGAGTGGCGATCTATGCTTAACAAGTTCGCTGTATGTTCTGTGAACAACTAACGCCCGTTAACCATAACTGCCTGCGACATCTTTGATTCCAGTCGAAATCGGGCTTCAGAGTCATTGTATCCCATTCAATCCCATGTTAACCCAATCATCGTCGGTTGAGCTTGTCGGGGGACGGGGTTCGGCGACGCATCGGGCGGTCCGCCGGCCGAGGCTTTCGGGGCGGCGATGACGATCGCCGATAGGGCAGGGACGAATGTTTCTCTCGACGTTCGAGAAGCAGCTGGACGCCAAGCGGCGCATCGTCGTGCCGCAGGAATTCCGCGCCTCGGTTTCGGGCCCGTTCGACGGGGTGTTCTGCTTCCCCTCCATCGAAGCGGACTGCATCGAGGGCGGCGGCAAGGCGCTGTTCGATCGCTACCAGGGTCTGATCGAGGAACTGGACTTCGGTGATCCGATCCGCTCGGCGCTGGAGACCAGCGTTCTCGTCGGCATGCGCCAGCTCTCCTTCGACACCGCCGGCCGCATCACCCTGCCAGACAGCCTCTGCGACCAGTTCGGCCTGACCGACTGGGTCGCCGTCGTCGGCCTCGGCGACCGCTTCCAGATCTGGGAGCGCTCGGCCTTCCACGCCCATAGGGCCGCCCAACGCGACATCGCCCGCGAGGGGCTCGCCGCCCTCCGCGCCCAGCAGCGCGCCGCCCGCGCCGGAGGCGCCGCGTGAGCGAAGCGCCCCATACCTCCGTCCTCCTGCCCGAAGTGCTGGGCGCCCTGCAGCCGTCCCCCGGCAAGCTCATCATCGACGGCACCTTCGGCGCGGGCGGCTATTCGCGAGCGATCCGCCAGACCGGCGCGCGCGTCGTGGCCTTCGACCGCGACCCCAGCGCAACCCGCTTTGCAGCAGCCTTCGAAGGCGACCCCGATTTCCGGCTGGTCACCGCGCCCTTCTCCGAGATGGCCGAGATCGCCGGCGAGGCGGCGGTCGACGGCGTGGCGCTCGATCTCGGCGTCTCTTCCATGCAGCTGGACGAGGCCGAGCGGGGTTTTTCCTTCATGCGCGACGGTCCGCTGGACATGCGCATGAGCCTCGCGGGACCGAGCGCCGCCGATCTCGTCAACGAGGCCGAGCCGGCCGAACTCGCCCGCCTGATCTGGCTCTACGGCGAGGAGCGGCAGTCGCGCCGCATCGCCAGCTTCATCGCCCGCCGCCGCGCCGAGCAGCCCTTCGAGCGCACCCTGGATCTCGCGGAGACCGTGGAGCGGGCGCTGGGCGGGCGCCGCGGCGCCAAGGTCCACCCCGCCACCCGCACCTTCCAGGCTCTGCGGATCGCGGTGAACGAGGAGCTGTCCGAACTGGAGGCGGGACTATCGGCCGCGGAACGGGCCCTGAAGGCCGGCGGTCGACTCGCCGTAGTCACCTTCCATTCCCTGGAAGACCGCATCGTGAAGTCCTTCTTCGCCGAACGCGCCGGCCGCACGCCGGGCGGCTCGCGCCACCTGCCGCCGCAGGCCGCCAAGGCCCAGCCCAGCTTCGAGTTGCTGTTCGGCGGCGTGCGCGCGCCCTCGGAAGCCGAGGCCGCCGCCAACCCCCGCGCCCGTTCGGCCAAGCTTCGCGCCGGCGTGCGCACCGCCGCCCCGGTCTGGAAGGAAGCCGCATGAGGGTGCTCGACTGGAAGGTGCGGGGTTTCCGCCTGGTCGACCTGGTCGCGCTCGGCCTGCTGATCGTGCTGATGCTCGGCGTCTACCTGGCCAAGACCCTGGCCGGCCGCGAGCGCGGCGAGATCGCCCGCGTCGAAAAGCAGATCTCCCAGGAGCGCCAGCGCGTGCGCTTGCTGGAGGCCGAGGTCGCCCACCTGGAGGCGCCGGCCCGCATCGAACGTCTCTCCGTCGACTACCTGGGCATGGCGCCGCCGGTCGCCGCGCGGGAGATCGCGCCGCAGGCCCTGGCCGAACACGCCGTCGAAGAGCCGCCCAAGCGCAAGGAGACGACCCCTTGAGCAGCGAACCGCTAGGCTATGACGCGCCGCCTCGCTGGGGCTGGATCGCCTCGCCCATGTGGGCGATCGAACAGGCTTATGGTCGCGCCCGCAACAAGGACGCGGCGGTGGACCACGCCCGCGTCCGCATCTTCTTCGTGCTGGCGATCTTCTTTGCGGCCTTCGCCTTTCTGGCCTTCGGCGCGACCCGCGCGGCGCTGTTCTCCGACGCCGGCGACCGCGGAGCCTACAAGCCGCTCTACGACACCGCCCGCGCCGATCTGGTGGACCGCAACGGCCGCCTGCTGGCCGCCGACCTCCTGCACTACGGCCTCTATGTCGATCCGCGCGAGATCTGGAACGCCGACGAGATCCGCAAGGCCCTGAGGACCGAGCTGCCGCAGATCGAGGCGCATCGCCTGGAGCGGGCGCTGGCCGGCAAGAAGCGCGCCTATGTGCTGGGCTCGCTGACCCCGGCGGTCCGCAACCGGGTGAACGCGCTCGGCTTGCCGGGCGTGACCTTTGAACCCGAGGAGCACCGGGCCTATCCCCTGGGCGCGACGGCGGCGCACGTGATCGGGTTCGCCGATCCGGCAGGGGTCGGACTGGCCGGCGCCGAACGGGCCTTCAATGATGAGATCCGCGCCCGCTCGGATTCCGGCAAGCCGGTGGCGCTCTCCATCGACCTGCGTATCCAGGGCGCGCTGGAGGACGAGCTGGAGCGAGCGGCGATCAAGCACCAGGTGAAGGGCGCCGTCGGCATCGTCACCAATGTGCAGACCGGAGAGATCCTGGGCCTGGCCAGCTACCCCGACTTCGATCCGAACGACCCGGGCGCCTCGAGCGCCGACGCGCAGGTCAACCGCGCCGGGTCGACCGTCTTCGAGATGGGGTCGACCTTCAAGGCGTTCACCGTGGCCGCCGGCCTGGACGCCGGCGTGGCCACTCCGCAGAGCCGCTTCGATGCGACCAAGCCCTTCAAGCTCGGCTACCGCACCATCCACGACTATCACGCCGCGCGGAAAGTGCTGACCCTGGTCGAGGTGTTCCAGCACTCCTCGAACATCGGCACCGCCAAGCTCGGCGTAGCGCTGGGGCCGGAGCGGCTGCGTCACTATTTCGACGTGCTCGGTCTGACCAAGCCGGCCAAGGTCGAGCTGGTGGAGTCCGCCCGGCCGCTGACGCCCAAGGTCTGGAACGAGGACGCCGTGGCCTCCACCTCCTTCGGCCACGGGATCAACGTCACGCCGCTGGCGCTGAGCCGGGCGATGGGCGCGTTGCTGAACGGCGGCAGGACGATCCCGCTGACCCTGCTCAAGCGCGATCCCGGCTATCGCCCCGACGGCGTGCAGGCGCTCTCGCCGCAGACCTCGCAGCAGATGCTCTACATGATGCGCGCCAACGTCACCGGCGGTTCCGGCGGCAGCGCCGACGCCCCCGGCCTGCGCGTCGGCGGCAAGACCGGCACGGGCGAGAAGTACGACCCTTCGATCCGTGGCTATTCCCATAGCAAGCAGGTCTCGTCCTTCGCGGCGGTCTTCCCGACCAGCGGCGCGCCATCCGACACCCGCTACTTCGTGCTGATCCTGATGGACGAGCCCAAGCCGACCAAGGATACCTACGGCTACTCCACCGGCGGCTGGACCGCCGCTCCGGCCGCCGGGCGGACCATCGACCGCATCGCGCCCTTCCTGGGCGTTGCGCGCGACATGACTCCCTTCGACCCCTTCGCTTCGCCTGAGACAGCGAAGGTCGAGGACGGCCGCTGATGGCCCGGCGGCTCTCCGACATCCTCAAGCGCCGGCTGGCCGCCGATCCGATGATCGAGGGGGTGACCGCCGACAGCCGCAAGGTGAAGCCGGGCTTTCTCTTCGCCGCCCTGCCGGGCAGCGCCGCCGACGGCCGCAAGTTCGTGCCCGCCGCCGTCGAGGCGGGGGCCGCCGCCATCCTCGCGCCGGACCCCATCGACGACGTCGCCGTGCCGGTGATCGTGGCGGGGGACGTGCGCCGCGCCTATGCGCTGGCCGCCGCCGCCTTCTGGGGCGCGCAGCCGCCGGTCTCGGTGGCGGTGACGGGCACCAACGGCAAGACCTCGGTCGCCGCCTTCTGCCGCCAGATCTTCGCCGCCTGCGGGCGCTCGTCGGCCAGCATGGGCACGCTGGGCGTCACCACCGGCGACGAGCAACTGACCCCGCCGGGCCTCACCACCCCCGACGCGGCCGACGTCGCCGAACTGATGGCGCGGCTGGCGGACAAGGGTGTGACGCACCTTGCGTTGGAGGCTTCCTCGCACGGCGTCGACCAGCGCCGGCTCGACGGCGTCAAGCTCTCGGCCGCGGGCTTCCTCAACCTGACGCAGGACCATCTCGACTACCACGGGACGATGGACGCCTATCGGGCGGCCAAGCTGCGCCTCTTCGAGGACCTGCTGCCGCGCGGCGCCAGCGCCGTGCTCAACGCCGACTCCGACGCCTTTCCGGCCTTCGCCGCCGCCTCGGTGATCGCCGGCCAGACGGTGCTCTCGGTGGGGGAGGGCGGCCAGACCATCCGCCTGATCGCCCGCGCGCCGACGCCGGCCGGCCAGACGCTGAAGGTCGAGGCGTTCGGCCAGAAGCACGAGATCAAGCTGCCGCTCGCCGGCGCCTTCCAAGCGTCCAACGCCCTGGTCGCCGCGGGGCTTTGCATCGCCGCCGGCGAGACGCCGAAAGCGGTGTTCGCCGCGCTGGAGCGCCTGCGGGGCGCGCCGGGCCGGCTTCAGCGGGTCGGGTCGGGGCCGCGCGGCGGCGAAGCCTATGTCGACTACGCCCATACGCCCGACGGGCTGGAGACGGTGCTCAACGCCCTTCGCCCCCATACGCAAGGTCGGCTGATCCTGGTGTTCGGCTGCGGCGGCGACCGTGACCGCGGCAAGCGCCCGCAGATGGGCCGCATCGCCGCCGAACTGGCCGACCTCGCCATCGTCACCGACGACAATCCGCGCAGCGAGGACCCTGCGGCGATCCGTGCCGAGATTCTGGCCGGCGCGCCGGGGCTGCGCGAGGTCGGCGACCGGCGCGCGGCGATCCGCGAGGCGGCCGCCCAGCTAAAGACCGGCGACGTGCTGGTGGTGGCCGGCAAGGGCCACGAACAGGGGCAGATCATCGGCGCCGTCACCCCGCTCTTCGACGACGTCGCCGAGACGCGCGCCGCCCTGGAGCGCGTCCATGCGTGATGGGGTCTTGCGCCTGAACCTTCCCCCGGTACGGGGGAAGTGGCCCGATGGCGAAGCCGAGGGTCGATGGGGGAAGTCCGAGGGCGCCGCCACACTTCCCCCATCGACCTTCGTCGCTTCGCGACATCAGGCCACTTCCCCTGTACCGGGGGAAGGTCGCCCTGACGCCCTTCCTCCGACTCGTTCGGCCCGCTACCCCGGTCCGGTTGGAGCCGACGGGTCCGCAGAGACCTCCGGCGCGGTGATGGGACGAACGGCCCCGGCGCTGGCGCGCGCCGCAAGGCCGGGAGAGGGCTGATGCTCTACTGGCTTTACGAGCAGCTCTCGGCGGGCGGGTACATTCCCGTCATCAACCTCTTCAAGTATCTGACTTTCCGCACCGGGCTGGCGATCCTGACCGCTCAGTTGGTCGTAGTGGCGCTCGGCAGCCGGTTCATCCGCTGGATGCAGGCCCGGCAGGGGCGGGGCCAGCCGATCCGCAGCGACGGTATCGAGCGCCACGTGGTCGAGAAGGCCGGCACGCCGACAATGGGCGGGGTGATGATCTTGGCCGGGCTCTTCGCCGGCACGCTGCTGTGGGGCGACCTGCGCAACATCTATGTCATCGCCGTGCTCGTGGTGACGGCTGGCTACGGCGTGCTGGGCTTTCTCGACGACTACGCCAAGGTGACCAGGCAGACGACCGCCGGCGTTTCCGGCAAGCTGCGGCTGGCGCTGGAGATCGCCGTCGCCGCCGGGGCGACGCTGATGATCGTGCTCTGGGGGAACGCCCCGCCTGAGGCGCCGGAACTGGGGACCTCGGTCGCCTTCCCGATCTTCAAGCAGTTCCTCCTGAACCTTGGCTGGTTCTACCTGGCCTTCGCCGCCTTCGTGGTTGTGGGCGCGGCCAACGCGGTCAACTTCACCGACGGGCTCGACGGGCTGGCGACCGTGCCGGTGATGATCGCCGCCGCGGCCTACGGGGTGATCGCCTACCTCGTCGGCAACTTCGTTTTCGCCGAATACCTGCAGGTCCACTTCGTGCCGGGCGTCGGCGAGGTGGCGGTGTTCTGCGGGGCGATGATCGGCGCCGGTCTCGGCTTCCTCTGGTACAACGCCCCGCCGGCCAAGATTTTCATGGGCGACACCGGATCGCTCGCCCTCGGCGGCGGCATCGGCATGGTCGCCGTCGCCACCAAGCACGAGATCGTGCTGGCGATCATCGGCGGGCTCTTCGTGCTCGAGACCCTGTCGGTGATGATCCAGGTCGTCTCGTTCAAGCTGACGGGCAAGCGGGTGTTCCGCATGGCCCCGATCCACCACCACTTCGAGAAGCTGGGCTGGGCCGAAAGCACGGTGGTGATCCGCTTCTGGATCATCGCCGTGATGCTGGCCATGATCGGCCTCGCCACCCTGAAGCTGCGGTAGGGGAGGGCGTCTGGTCAGATGATCCCGGTCCGCGGTTTCGAGGATAAGACCGTCGCCGTCTTCGGCCTGGCCCGCACGGGCCTGGCCGCCGCGCGCGCCCTGGTCGCCGGCGGCGCCGAGGTCGCGCTCTGGGACGAGAACGCCGAGCGTCGCGCGTCCGCCGAGGCGGAAGGGCTGCCGTTGGTCGATCTGACGAAAGCCGACTGGTCGGGCTTCGCGGCCATCATGCTCTCGCCGGGCGTGCCGCTCACACACCCCAAGCCGCACTGGACGGTCGAAAAGGCACAGGCCGCCGGCGTCGAGATTCTCGGCGACGTCGAGCTCTTCGCCCGCGTGGTGAACGCGGCTCCGGAGGGGAAGCGGCCGAAGGTGATCGCCATCACCGGCACCAACGGCAAGTCCACCACCACCGCCCTGATCGGCCACATCTGCGCCGAGGCCGGCCGCGATGTGCGCATCGGCGGCAACATCGGCACCGGCGTCCTCAGCCTCGAGGACATGCACGCCGGCGCCGTCTATGTGCTGGAGCTGTCGTCCTACCAGCTCGACCTCACCTCCAGCCTGAAGGCGGACGTGGCGGTGATGCTGAACCTCTCGCCGGACCATCTGGACCGGCACGGCGGCATGGACGGCTACGTCGCCGCCAAGCGCCGCATCCTTCTGAACCAAGGCAAGGGCGACACCGCCGTGATCGGCGTCGACGATCCGTGGGGCCAGCGCATCTGCACCGAGATCACCGCCGCCAACCGCCGCACGATCGTGCCGATCTCCTCGGGGCGGGCGATCGGGCGGGGCGTCTACGCCCTCAACGGCCTGCTCTACGATGCCACCGGCGAGCGCGCGGTGGAGGTCGCCGACCTGCTCCGCGCCCGCTCGCTGCCCGGCCGCCACAACTGGCAGAACGCCGCCGCCGCCTACGCCGCGGTGCGCGGGATCGGGGTCGGCGAACACGAGGCGGTCGAGGGGCTGATGAGCTTCCCGGGCCTGGCGCACCGCATGGAGACCGTGGCGATGGTCGGCGCCGTGCGCTTCGTCAACGACTCCAAGGCCACCAACGCCGATGCGGCCCGCCAGGCGATGGCGAGCTATCCGAAGTTCTACTGGATCGCCGGCGGCCAGCCGAAGGCCGGCGGCATCGAGAGCCTGGAAGACCTCTTCCCCCGCATCGAGAGGGCCTACCTCATCGGCGAGGGCGCGCCTGAGTTCCTTCGCACCCTGAAGGGCAAGGCCGACGCGGTGGAGAGCCGCACGGTGGCCGCCGCCGTCGCCGCCGCCTACGCCGACGCTTCGGCCAGTGGCGAGGAGGCGGTGGTGCTGCTTTCGCCGGCCTGCGCGTCCTTCGACCAGTTCGCCGACTTTGAAGCTCGCGGCGAGGCGTTCCGCACGGCGGTCGGGGGTTTGCAGGCCGCGCCGGCGAAGGAGGCGAAGGCGTGAGGGACCGTGACGCCCTGCGTGGTTCGAGACACGGCCCTTTGGGCCGCCCTCACCATGACGAGGTTTTCGCAACTGATTTAGTCATCCTGAGAAGCGCGCAGCGCGTCTCGAAGGACGTACTGCCGATCTGCGCCCGACAGGAGCGCCCCGCATGACCACCCAGACCCACGCCTTCGCCCGCACCGACCGCAGCCCGCTCGGCATGTGGTGGTGGACCTGCGACCGCCTGCTGCTGGCGGCCGTGGTCACCCTGATGGTGCTGGGCGTGATGCTGTCTTTCGCCTCCAGCCCGGCGGCCGCCGCGCGGATGGGCGTGGCCGACCCGTTCCACTTCGCCATCCGCCAGTGCGTCTTTGCGGGCGTGGCGGGCTCCATCCTCCTCGGCGTCTCCATGCTGGGAACCAAGGGCATCCGGCGGGTGGCCTTCTTCACCTGGCTGATCGCCATCGGGATCATGTGCGCCCTGCCGTTCCTCGGCCACAGCGCCAAGGGCGCCACCCGCTGGGTGGAGTTCGCCGGCTTCACCCTGCAGCCGTCGGAGTTCATGAAGCCGGCGCTGATCGTGCTGGTCGCCTGGATGTTCTCCGAGGGGCAGAAGGGGGAGGGGGTGCCGGGCGTCTCGATCGCCTTCTGCCTCTATTTCATCTCCATCGGCCTCCTGCTCATCCAGCCGGACATCGGCCAGACGGTGCTGATCACCGTCGCCTTCGGGGCGGCCTTCTGGATGGCCGGCGTACCGATCTCCTGGATCATGCTGATGGGCGCGACGGCGGTCGCGGGGCTTTCCAGCACCTCTTTCCTGTTCGACCACGTCGCCAGCCGCGTCGATCGCTTCCTGAAGCCGGAGACCGCCGACACCCACCAGGTCGACCGCGCCGCCGAGGCGATCGCCGCCGGCGGCCGGTTCGGGGCCGGGCCCGGCGAGGGGGTGATGAAGCGTCATGTGCCGGACCTGCACACCGACTTCATCTATTCGGTGGCCGCCGAGGAATACGGCCTGCTCTTCTCGCTCGCGCTGATCGCGCTCTTCGGCTTCATCGTGGTGCGCGGACTCTACAAGGCCCTGCGGCTCTCCGATCCCTTCCAGCAGGTGGCGGCGGCCGGGCTCTTCGTGCTGGTCGGCCAGCAGGCGTTCATCAACATCGCGGTGAACTTGAACCTGATCCCCACCAAGGGCATGACCCTGCCGTTCATCTCCTACGGAGGGTCCTCGATGCTCGCGAGCGGCCTCACCCTGGGCCTGGCCCTGGCGCTCACCCGCCGCCGGCCGGGCGCCTACCTGCCGCATGAGGGCCTGGCCAAGGCCGGCGCCTACGCGTGAGCCGGCTGGCGGTCGTCGCCGCCGGCGGGACAGGCGGACACCTCTTTCCGGCCCAGGCCCTGGCCGAGGCGCTGATCGCGCGCGGCTGGCGGGTGGTGCTGGCCTCTGACGAGCGGGTGGAGCAGTTCGCCGTCCACTTCCCAGCCGAGGAGAAGATCGGGCTCTCGGCGCGCACGTTCAAGCGCGGGAATCCCT
>JADZBR010000015.1 GCA_020852035.1 Caulobacteraceae bacterium | reverse complement strand
TCCGGCTTCCGGCGGCTTCCGCCGCGACGCGCAGGACCGCCTCGCAATCGTCCATCAGGGCGGTGTAGTCCTCGTCCGCCCGGTACCATTCCAGCATGACGAACTCGCTGGCGTGCAGCCGCCCCGTTTCCCGGTTGCGGAACACCCGGGCGAAATCGAAGATCTTCCGCTCGCCGGCGGCCAGCAGCTTCTTCAGCGCGAACTCGGGCGAGGTATGCAGGTACAAGGGGCGGCCGCGGCCGTCGGGCGCCCGGATTTCGGTCGCGAAGCCATGCAGGTGAAGTTCGTTGCCGGGCGAGACCTGCAACGCCGCCGCCTCCACGCCGACAAACCCGTCGGCCTCGAAATGGGCGCGCAGCCGGGCGCTCACCCGGTTGCGGGCCAGCAGAGCGGGGCGGCGGTCGCGGTGGCGGGCGGGCGTCCACCAGGCGTCAGCCATGACGGTGTTCCGGGCGGGGGGAAGGCAGGGCCTGCATGCTTGATCTGGCTATTTGCGGAAAAATAAGTATGGTTCGTGCGTCCAATATAGTGCGCCCGGCGCGCCGAGAGGATTCATCACCGTGGTCAAGATCATCGCGAGCTCCGTCCGCAAGGGAAATATCCTGGAAATCGAGGGAAAGCTCTATGCCGTGCTGTCGGCGGAAAGCTTCTTTCCCGGCAAGGGCACGCCCACCACCCAGATCGACATGCGCGGCGTGGCCGATGGCGTGAAGACCACCCAGCGCTACCGCACCACCGAACAGGTCGAGCGCGCCATCGTCGACGACCGCGACCACACCTTCCTCTACCAGGACGGCGAGGGCTTCCACTTCATGAACCCGGAGACCTACGACCAGCTGGTCGCCTCCGAGGACCTGGTCGGCGACGCCGCGCCCTGGCTGACCGACGGGGTGACGGTGAAGCTCTCCACCCACGAGGGGGTGCCGATCGCGCTCGAGCTGCCGCGTACGGTGAGCGCCGAGATCGTCGAGACCGAACCCTCGGTGAAGGGCCAGACGGCGTCGTCCTCCTACAAGCCGGCGATCCTCGACAACGGCGTGCGGATCATGGTGCCGCCCTACATCACCACCGGCACCAAGGTGGTGATCCTCACCGAGGACAACTCCTACCTGGAACGCGCCAAGGACTGAGGTTGCGCGCGACGAAGCCGTGCGTGGTTCGAAACGCAAGGCCGATCCGCCCTGTAGAATCTCGCCCCCTCCCCCGCGGGCGGAGGAAGATTTAAGGTGGCGGTTCGATAGGGGAGCCGCGCCATCCACGCCGTCGGCCTGCAGACGCACATCTGGAACAACAACCTGCGCTCGGCGATGCTGCTGGCGGGGCTTCCGGTGCTGCTGATCGCGATGGTCTACGCCATCCAGCTGGGGATGATCGGCGCAGGGATGCTGCCCTCGACCGGCAGCGTCTCGGGGGACCTGGCCTACTCGGCGCAGAGGCTGTGGGCCTCCGCGCCGATGGCGGTGGTGGTGGCGCTGGTCTGGTTCGCCATCGCCTATGTGGCCAACCAGGGCATCATCGACGTGCTGACCGGCGCGAAGAAGGTGACCCGCGAGGCCGAGCCGCAGCTCTACAACCTGCTCGAAAACCTGGCGATCTCGCGCGGCATGAAGACGCCGGCGCTGAGGATCATCGAGAACGACGGACTCAACGCCTTCGCCACCGGCCTGCACGAGGGGCGCTATTCGGTCACCGTGACGCGCGGGCTGATGAACGCCCTGAACCGTGACGAGCTTGAGGCCGTGCTGGCGCACGAACTGACCCACGTCATCAACAAGGACGTGCGGACGATGGTGATCGCCTCGGTGTTCGCCGGGATCATCAGCCTCCTGGCCCAGGCGGTCTATCGGGCGATCATGTGGGGCGGGGCCGGGCGGCGGGCGAGCCGCGGCAACAACAAGGGGGCGGGCCTCTTCATCCTGGTCGCCATCGCGGCGGTGGCCATCGGCTATGTGCTGGCCATAGTCATCCGCATGACCCTGTCGCGCAGCCGCGAGTACGTGGCCGACGCCGGGGCGGTGGAGCTGACCAAGAACCCCGACGCGATGATCTCGGCGCTGCGCAAGATCGAGGGGCGCAGCGCCATTCCGGCGCCCGAGGAGGTGCAGGGGATGTTCATCGAGAACCAGGAGAGCGGCGTCGCGGGCCTCTTCGCCACCCATCCGCCGATCGCCAAGCGGATCGCGGCGCTGGAGAAATACGCCGGTGGGCGGGAAGCGCCGATCGTCGAGGCCGCCGCGGCGGGACCTGCGGGACCCTGGAGTTGAGCACAAAATCCGCACATTCCCGCGAAAGCGGGGACCCAGGTGTTTTATCGAAGGGCGTCGGCGTTTCCGGCTGGACCAAAAAAGCCTGGGTCCCCGCTTTCGCGGGGATGAGCGGAAGAGGGGGCGAACTCGCCTAGCCGGCCGCTTCGCCGTTCTCGTAGCGGGTCCAGCCTTGCGGGCGCAGGAGTTCGATGGGGGTGAAGCGGGCCTTGTAGTCCATCTTCGCCGAGCCCGAGATCCAGTAGCCCAGGTAGACGTAGGGCAGCCCCGTCAGGTGCGCCTGCACGATGTGGTCGAGGATCACGAACGAGCCCAGGCTGCGTTGCCGCGCCTCGGGATCGTAGAAGCTGTAGACCAGCGAGAGCCCGTCCTTCAGCAGGTCGACGAGGGCGCAGGCCACCAGGTCGCCCGGGCCGCCGTCCGCCGAGGTCTTGCGATACTCGATGATGTGCGTGCGCACGGCGGTGTCCTCGACCATCGCCTGGTAGTCGGGCCAGGTCATGTCGGCCATGCCGCCGCCGGCGTGGCGGGCGGTGAGGTAGCGGCGCATCAGCTCGAACTGCTCCAGCGTCGCCTCGGCCTCGACCAGATGGCGCTGCAGGTCGTCGTTGCGTTTCAGCACACGCCGCTCGGAACGCGAATAGGCGTAGGCGCCGACCGGCACGCGGGCCGAGACGCAGGCGCTGCACGCCTCGCAGGCCGGGCGGTAGGCGATGTTCTGCGAGCGGCGAAAGCCCGCCCCGGTCAGGCTGTCGTTGACCACCGGCCCGTCGTTCAGCGGCAGGTGGGCGAAGACCTTCCGCTCCTCGCGGTCAGGCAGGTAGGGACACGGCGTCGGCGCGGTCAGGAAGAAGCGGAGCTGCCGGGTCGGAAAGTGCTGCGTCACTTAGGGGATCGCACCTCGCATGAGTCCCTGTGGCCTGATTAGGGGGCGCCGCAAGCGCCGCCGCAAGGCCGCATCTTCGTCAATCTGGCGGCAGGACCGGCGCTTCGCGGAGCAGCACGATGGCGATCCGCCGGTTGCCGGCCAGCATCGGGTCGTCCGGATATAGGGGGTCGGAGTTGGCCTTGCCCGCCACCTGGTAGATGCGGTCGGACGGCACGCCGGCGCCCTGGATGATCTGGCGCGAGACATTGGCCCTGGCGGCCGACAGCGGCCAGTCGTTCTCCTGCCCACCGCCGCGGCTGGCGCTGGTGTGGCCGGAGATGGTGATCCGGTTCGGCAGCTGGTTGATCACCTTGGAGACGGCCCGCAGCAGCACCCGCGCCCGGTCGTTCGGCTGGGCCGAGCCCTCGCGGAACATCGAGCGGCCCTCCTGGTCGATCAGCTGGATCCGCAGGCCCTCGGGCGTCTGGTCGATGAGGATCTGCTTGGAGAGCTCGGCCAGCTCCGGCATCTCCTGCATCGCCTGGCGCAGGGACTGGGCGGCGGAGGCGAAGGCGGCTTCCTCCTTCTTGCGAAGGGCCTCGCGCAACGCCTCTTCGCTGGCGTTCTCCAGGGTCTGCGGCTGGCCGGCGTCGCTCGACTGGCCGTCGCGAGCCTCCGGGGGAGCCGGCGGGGCGAGGTTCTCGACGATGTCGCGCGAGCCCGACGCCTTGGCTCCGTCGTCGCCGAGCGCCGTGCCGCCGAGGATCGAGCCGGCCCCGCTGGTGGTCTCCGAGACGCTGGCCGGGGCGAAATAGTCGGCGATGCCGCGCTTCTGCTCGGGGCTCGTCGTATTGATCAGCCACATCAGGAGGAAGAACGCCATCATGGCGGTCACGAAGTCGGCATAGGCCACCTTCCAGGCGCCGCCGTGGTGGCCGTCGTGGCCGCCCTTCTTGACCTTCTTGATGAGGATCGGCCGGTCGGAGCTGACGGCCATGCGGCGCCTCGGCAAACGTGGTTAAGACTGATTCACCGTCAAGGTGGCGGCGGCTCGTTAAGATGGCGTTGCGAGCGAGGGAGAGTTGCGATGCGCGTGGCGTTTGTGGGCTTGGGCGTGATGGGGTTCCCGATGGCCGGGCATCTGGCGAAGGCGGGCCACGAGGTGGCGGTCTTCAACCGCTCGCCGCAGAAGGCGCGGCGCTGGGCCGAGGTCCACGGCGGACGCGCCGCCGGCGCGGTCGCGGAGGCTGCGGACGGGGCCGAACTCGTCGCGCTCTGCGTGGGTAACGATGACGACGTGCGCGCCGTGACGCCCGAGGCGCTGGGCGCGATGGCGCCGGGCGGCGTGGTGGTCGACCACACAACCGCCTCGGCCAGGGTGGCGCGCGAGATGGCGGCGCTGGCGGCGGGGCAGGGCAGGACGTTCGTCGACGCCCCGGTCTCCGGCGGCCAGGCGGGGGCGGAGAACGGCCAGCTGACCATCATGTGCGGCGGCGAGGAAGCCGCCTTCGCCAGGGCCGAGCCGGTGATCGCCGCCTACGCCAGGGCGATCCGGCGTCTCGGCGGGCCGGGCGCGGGGCAACTGGCCAAGATGGTCAACCAGATCTGCATCGCCGGGGTGGTCCAGGGGCTCGCCGAGGGTCTGCATTTCGCCAGGCGCGCGGGGCTCGATCCTGCCGATGTCTACGAAGCGATCTCCAAGGGCGCGGCGCAGTCCTGGCAGATGGACAACCGCTGGGCGACGATGGCGCAGGGCAGGTTCGACTTCGGCTTCGCCGTCGACTGGATGCGCAAGGACCTCGGCCTGGTGCTGGACGAGGCGGCCGCCAATGGCGCGCAGCTCGACATGACTCGCATGGTAGATCAGTTCTACGCCGAGGTGCAGGCGTTGGGCGGCCATCGATGGGACACGTCGAGCCTGGTGGCGCGGCTGGAGCCGCCGGGCCGGTGACGGTCGACGAGGTGTGGGCGCTGTGGCGCCGGCTGGCCGCCGCGTTCGGACCGTGGCGGCGCTGAGGCTGCTGACGATCGAGCGGCAGGTCGGGCGGGGCCAAACCGAGCGCTGATCCGACTGCGCGAACGAACTCCCATCCGCTCATCCCCGCGAAAGCGGGGACCCAGGCTTTTTTGGTTCAAGCCGGAAACGCCGACGCCCTTCGATAGAACACCTGGGTCCCCGCTTTCGCGGGGATGAGCGGATATGAGGACAGAGCGCTGATCGGACCGCTCGGCATATGAGCGTAGGACCTAAGGCCGGATCAGCCCGCCGATGCCGCCCAGCCCGCGCATGATGTCGCGCCCCCGGTTCGGTTGTTGCTGGCCGCGCGGCGGCGGACGCGGCCGATCTTCGTCGTCGTAGCCGCGGTCGGCGCCGCCCATCATCGCGGCCATGTCCATGCCGAGGATCTGCGTGGCGGTGGACTTGTAGCGGACCTTGCTGGTCCACTCGAGCTTCCAGGGCTGCTTCGGGTCGCTGGGCTTGGGCGGATAGGAGAAATTCGCCTCGTCGCCGTAGGCGATCATCTGCACCATGCCGCCTTCACCGACCGCCCGGGTCACCTCGACCGGCACGGCGCAGGAGGTGGTCTCCGGCGGCATCACCACGCCCTGGCCGATCAGGCGGCGGGCTTCGGAGGGGCTGATGTAGTCCATCAGGGTCATGCCGGCGAGCTGGCTCTTGCTGGACGACCAGATCACCACCGTGTCGTCGCGGCCCTGCGCGCCCATCACCACCGCGCCGTAGCCGGTGGCCCGCGGCACCGGCCGCCAGGTCAGTAGCGTGCCGCCGGCCGCCGTCTTGCCGTCCGCCTTGAGCTGCAACGGGGCCATGAAGTCCTGGTTGGCGGTCAGGGTGAAACTGATCTCCGGCGCGTAGTTGCTGGAGACGGTGTGCATCCCCGCCAGCCGGCCGGTCGGCGGCACGGTGGTGCGGGAGCGCTCGTTGGGCCAGTTCCCATAGGTCTCCCAGCCGCCGGCCGAGGGCGAGCGGTCGCGGCCGATGTTCACGGAGCCGATCTGCGGCATCGGGGCGCCGCGGCCGAGCTTGGCGAAGTCGATCACCGTCGGCTGGTTCGGGCCGGCCCGTTCGCCGCAGCCCCAGTAGATCAGCATGCGGCCCTTGGGGCGCTCGAACGGAGTCGAGGTGGTCGGCGCGGGGTTGGCCTTGTAGGTGAGCGGCAGGGCGCGGCCCGCGCCCAGGGTGGAGGGCGGCAGGTGGTCGGCCTCGGCCGCCCCGCCGGTCGGCTTGCGATGCGAGCCCAGTTCGAGGAGCAGGCTCTTGGTCGCCTGGTTGGGGTTGAAGCCGCCGCCCATCATGGCGCCCATCATCGCGCCCATGCCGGGGCCGCGACCGCCGCCGCCGCCCGCCATCGCCCCGAGGCCGGCGCTGGTCTCGGCGTCCATCCAGTAGACGGCGGTGGGGCCGCTCGCCCTCTGCGCCCCGGCGGGCGCGGCGAGGGTCAGGCCGGCGAGGCAGACGCCGGCGGAAAGGAGAAGCTTGCGGGTCATCGAAAATCTCGCTGGCTGGGGGCGGCGCGAGCTACACTCTAGCCGCCCTATGGCCAAGGTCGAGCGGTAAGGATGGCTAAGGATTCATGAACCCAGCAGCCGCGCCGCGCGCGGCGCGAAATAGGTGATCACGCCCGCCGCGCCGGCGCGCTTGAAGGCGCCCAGGCTCTCCAGGATCGAGCGCTCCTCGTCCAGCCAGCCGTTCTGCGCCGCCGCCATGATCATCGCGTATTCGCCGGACACTTGGAAGGCGAAGGTCGGCATGGCGAAGGCGTCGACCACCTGGCGGACGATGTCGAGGTAGGGCAGGCCGGGCTTGACCATCACCATGTCCGCGCCCTCGGCGATGTCCAGAGCCACCTCGCGCAGGGCCTCGGCGGAATTGGCGGAGTCCATCTGGTAGGTCTTCTTGTCGCCGGGGTTGTCGACCGAGCCCGTGCCGAGCTTCCCAGAACCGATCGCCTCCCGGTAGGGGCCGTAGAAGGCCGAGGCGTATTTGGCGGCGTAGGACATGATCATCGCATCCTGCAGCCCCTCGGCCTCCAGCGCCGCGCGCAGGGCGGCGACCCGGCCGTCCATCATGTCCGAGGGGGCGAGGATGTCGCAGCCGGCCTTCGCCTGCATCAGCCCCTGCTCGACCAGCCGCTCGACGGTGGCGTCGTTGAGGATGCGGCCGTTCTCGATCAGCCCGTCGTGGCCGTGGTCGGTGAAGGGATCGAGCGCCACGTCGCACATGATCCCGACCTCGGGGGCGGCGTCCTTCATGGCCTTCACCGCCCGGGCGATCAGCCCGTCGGGATCGCTCGCCAGGCTCCCGGCGGCGTCCTTCCGGGCGCCGTCGATGTGCGGGAAGATGGCGATGGCCGGAATGCCGAGTTCGCGCGCCTCGACCGCCGCCCTGGCCGCCTCGGCGACCGACAGGCGTTCGACCCCGGGCATGGAGCCGACCGGAATGCGCCCCTCGCCCTCGTGCACCACCATCGACCAGATGAGATCGGACGGCGTCAGCACGCTCTCGCGCACCAGCCGGCGGGTCCAGTCGGCCTGGCGCAGGCGGCGCATCCGGAGCGCGGGGTAGGCGGCGAGGGGGGCTTGGCTCATGCCCCGCGTCGTCGCGCATCGGGGGCGGGGAGGCAAGCGGCTCTTGACCGTCAGGCTCGCGCGGCGCTTCGTGCCGACCAACGATATCCGAGGGAGGAGCCGATGGCCCGTTCGATGCTATTCGCCGCCGCGGCGCTCGCCGTGCTGGCCGCCGCGCCGGCCTGGGCCGCGCCGGGGCCGCACATCGCCGCCGCCGTCGCCGACACCAGCCGCCCGGCCGCGGACACCGCGCGCGACGCGGCCCGCAAGCCCGCCGAGATGCTGGAGTTCGCCCAGGTGCAGCCGGGCCAGAAGGTGGTCGATCTGATCCCCGGCGGGGGCTACTTCACCCGCGTGCTCTCCAAGGCCGTCGGCGGCGAGGGCGTGGTCTACGCCGCCGCTCCGCCGCCCAGCTCGCCGGACGCCCAGCCGGCGGCCGCCAAGATCGCCGCCGAACCCGGCTACGGCAACGTCAAGGTGCTGGCCCTGCCGGGCGGCGGGCTGAACCCGCCCGAGCCGGTGGACCTGATCTTCACCGCCCAGAACTACCACGACCTGCACCTGAAGCGGCTGAACCTGGACGTGGCGGTGGTCGACAAGTCGCTGTTCGAGGCCCTGAAGCCGGGCGGCGCCCTGGTGGTGGTCGACCACGCCGCGGTCGCCGGCGCGCCGATCGAGGTCGCCGACACCCTGCACCGGATCGACCCGGCCATCGTCAAGCGCGAGCTGGAGGCGGCGGGCTTCGAGCTGGAGGCCGAGAACGACGCGCTGCGCAATCCGGCCGACCCGAAGACCGCCAACGTCTTCGCCCCCGAGATCCGCGGCAAGACCGACCAGTTCGTGCTGCGCTTCAGGAAGCCGAAGTAGCCGGCGGCGCACGGTCCGATCGGAGGGGTGGACAAAATGTCCACCAGGGCGGACGGCTTTTCCGCAAAAGCGGATGGCTTTTCCGCTAAAGTGGACGCGAAACCCGCAGCGTGCCAAAAGGCTCGCGTAAATCGTGACGGGGTGTTCGCCTTTCTAGGACGGCGGGGTGAGTTAAGAGCGATGGACTATCAGGCGGCGTTCGCGAAGGCGGTGGAGCAGGTCCGGTCGGAGGGCCGATACCGGGTGTTCGCCGATCTGAAGCGCCATCGCGGGGCCTTCCCGCGCGCGACCTGGACGCAAGCCAATGGCGAGACCCGCCAGATCACCGTCTGGTGCTCCAACGACTACCTCGGCCAGGGCCAGAACCCGGTCGTGCTCGACGCCATGCACAAGGCGATCGACGAGGCCGGCTCGGGTTCGGGCGGCACCCGCAACATCTCCGGCACCACCCGCTATCACGTCGAACTGGAGCGCGAGCTCGCCGACCTGCACGGCAAGGAATCGGCGCTGCTCTTCACCTCTGGCTATGTGGCCAACGAGGCTTCGCTCTCGACGCTCTACAAGATCCTGCCGGGCCTGATCGTCTTCTCGGACGAGCTGAACCACAACTCGATGATCTCCGGCATTCGCGCAGGCAAGCGCGAGCAGCGCCGCGTCTTCCGCCACAACGACCTGGAGCACCTCGAGCAGCTGCTGATCGAGGCCGACCCGGCCGCCCCGAAGCTGATCGCCTTCGAGAGCGTCTATTCGATGGACGGCGACATCGCCGACATCGAAGGCACCATTGCGCTCGCCAGGAAGTATGGCGCCCTGACCTATATCGACGAGGTCCACGCCGTCGGCATGTACGGCCTGCGCGGCGCGGGCGTGGCCGAGCGCGACGGGGTGATGGACCAGATCGACATCATCGAGGGCACGCTGGGCAAGGCGTTCGGCGTGATGGGCGGCTACATCGCCGCCAATGCGGTGATCGTCGACGCGATCCGCAGCTATGCCGACGGCTTCATCTTCACCACCTCGTTGCCGCCGGCGCTGGCC
>JADZBR010000014.1 GCA_020852035.1 Caulobacteraceae bacterium | reverse complement strand
GGCCGAAGCGGGTGGCGTTGGCGGCGGCGAGCGCGGCGTCGAAATCCGCGGCGCGGATCACCTGCAGCAGCGGCCCGAAGTGCTCGCGGTCGGGCGCGGCGGCGCCGGTCACGTCGATCAGCCCGGGCGTGAGGAAGGGCCGGCCCTCGACCTTGCGGGTCAGGGGCCGGATCGTACGGCCGCCCAGACCTTCAAGTTCCTCCTGCGCCAAGAGCAGGGCGTCGGCCGAGGGGTTGTCGATCACCGGGCCGAGATAGGGTTGGGGCTCGTCGAACGCCGCCCCGACGATCAGCCGGTCCATGACCGCGGTGAGGGCGTCCAGCACCCGATCGCCCGCCGCGCCCTCCGGCAGGATCAGCCGCCGCGCGCACGAACAGCGCTGGCCGGCGGAGACGAAGGCGGATTGCACGATCAGGTGGGCGGCGCTCTCGGCGTCGGCGGCGTCCCAGACGATCAACGGGTTGTTGCCGCCCAGTTCCAGGGCGACGATCTTCTGCGGGGTGGCGGCCAGCGCCTGGTGGATCGCCTGGCCGCCCGCGACGCCGCCGGTGAAGAGGACGCCGTCGACGTCCGGATGGTTCACCAGCGCCTCGCCCGCCTCGCGGGCGCCGACCACGGCCTGCAGCACGCCTTCGGGAACGCCGGCCTCGCGCCAGAGGTCGACCAGCAGAAGCCCGCTGGCCGGCGTCTTCTCGCTCGGTTTGAAGACGACCACATTGCCGGCGATCAGCGCCGGGGCGATGTGGCCGTTCGGCAGGTGCATGGGGAAGTTGAACGGCCCGATCACCGCCAGCACCCCATGCGGCTTGTGGGCCAGCCGCGCGCGGGCGCCGGGCGCCTCGCCGAGCTTCTCTCCGGCGCGTTCGGCCTGGGCGCGGATGGAGATCTCCACCTTGCCGGCGACGGTGTCGGCCTCGGTCAGGGTTTCCCAGAAGGGCTTGCCGGTCTCGCGGGAGAGCAGGCGCGCGATGTCCTCGCGGCGGGCCTTGGCGAGGGCGGCGAAGGCGCGGGCGATCTCATGACGGTGCTCCAGCGGCAGCGTCGCCCAGGCGGGGAAGGCGGCGCGGGCGCGCCGGACGGCGGCGTCCGCCTCGGCCGCGCCGGCGGCCGGGCCGCGCCACACGGCCTCGCCGGTCGCCGGGTCGAGGGAAACGATCTCAGAAGGGGACATGACGCACCTCGTCGCCGAGATTGAGCCGCAGGGAATCGATCAGCCCCTGGCTGACCCGCACGCCGCCGCCCAGCGCCGCCACCATCCCGCGCGTGGCGCGGAAGTCCGCGCCCCGGCCGGTGGAGACCAGGCTGTCGACACCGCCCTTGCGGTCGCCGACGGCGATCACCTGGCCCTTGCGGCTCTCGCGAACGGCCTTCAGCATCTCGACATCGGCCACCATCGTCGGGCCGCCGTCGAAGATGTCGACGCAGCCCTCGAACCGGAAGCCCTCGTCCAGCAGCATCTTCTCGGCCGCGCGCCCGTCCCGGTGCGCCTTGCCGATCGCCGCGCGGGCGTCGGGCGGCAGGAGGTTGAGGTAGAGCGGGTGCTTGGGGCCGAGATCGGCGATCATCTGCTTGCCCTCGCCGACGCCCAGGCGGTCGGCCTCGGCGAAGTCCATCTCGTAGAAGGGGCGGCCCAGGGCCTCCCAGACCGGCGAGCGCCCGTCGGGTTCATGCCAGCCGCGCAGCTCGGCCAGCACGCGCCTGGCGAACCACTGGCGGTGCTCGGCGAGGAACAGATAGCGGCTGCGGGCGATCAGGCGGCCGGCCTGCATGCCGCGCAGGACCGGGTCGACCACCAGGCCGCCGACCTCGGAATAGCCGTCGTAGTCGTTGACCAGCACCAGACGGTCGCTGGTCACCGTCTTGCCGAGCGCGCGGCTGGTCTGGCGCAACTTGCTGATGCGGAAGGAGTAGAACGGCCAGTCGACGCCGACGCGCGGAAACAGCGCGCCGGAGCCGCGCATCTCGCCGGCAAGATCGAGCGCCAGCATCAGCATGACGGTGGGCGGCGGGGTCTGCGAACGCATCGCCCCGGCGCTTTCGGCCAGTTTGCAGGCCAGGCCCTCGCGGCAGGGCGGCAGGTTGGTCATGCCCTGGCCGGCGGCCCTGGAGAGCTTGAGGAGGGCCTCGAGATCGTCCGGCGCGGCGGTGCGGACGACGAGGGGCGCATCGGTCATACCGCAGATTCCACAGGTTGAGTTCGTTGAATAGAATGCTGGCGTTTACGCAGAAGGTGCGGTTGAAGTGACGCAGGCGTGCCGCAGAACCTGCGGTGGGGAGGGGCGATGAAAGCAGGAGCTGCGCTGGACCGCATCGACCTGAGGATTCTCGGCCAGCTGCAGGCCGACGCGCGGATCACCAACCAGGCGCTCGCCGACCACGTGGGCCTGTCGCCCAGCGCCTGTCTGACGCGAGTGCGGCGGCTGGAGGCGGCGGGGCTGATCCTCGGCTACCACGCGCGGCTGGCGGTGGAGCGCATCCGGCCGGCGGTGACGGTGTTCGGCGAGGTGACCCTGAAGAGCCACCGGCCGGCCGACCTGGCGGTGTTCGAGGCCGAGTTGGCGGACATCCCCGAGGTGGTCGAGGCTTCGCAGGTTTCCGGACCCTTCGACTACCTGATCAAGGCGGTGACGCCGGACATCCGCAGTTGGGGCGACCTGGCCGACCGGCTGCTGCGCGACGAGCTGGGGGTCGACAAGATCGCCTCCCACATCCTGATGAAGGACGCCAAGCCCTACCGTGGGACGCCGGTGGGCTGATGCCGCGCATCGCCGTCAGCCCGCAGATTTCGCTCGACGAGGACGAGCTGGTCTTCCGCGCCGCGCGTGCCAGCGGGCCGGGCGGCCAGCACGTGAACAAGACCTCGACGGCGGTGGAGCTGCGCTTCGACGTGGCGGGCTCGCCCTCGCTGGCCGAGGACGTGAAGGCGCGGCTGGCGGCGCTGGGCGGGTCGCGGATGACGGGGGAGGGGGTGCTGGTGCTGTTCGCCCAGGGCCGGCGTTCGCAGGAGCTGAACCGGCAGGAGGTCGTCGGGCGCCTGTTCGAACTGATCCGCGCCGCGGCCGTGCGGCCCAAGACGCGGCGGCCGACCAGGCCGACCAAAGCCTCCAAGGAGCGGCGGCTGGAAGCCAAGAAGGGGCGTTCCGGCGTCAAGGCGGCGCGCGGAAGGCCGCGGCTCGACGACTAGGCCGGGCTCGCCAGCGGTTCGACAAGGGCGGCGAGTTGCCCGATCACCGTGCCCCAACCGTCATGGAATCCCATCTCCTCGTGGTTGCGTGCATCCGCCGGGCTCCTGTGCAGGGCGCGGGCGGTGTAGCGCGTGCCGCGCCCTTCCGCCTCGAAGGTCATGATCGCGGTCATCGCCAGCCAGGGCTCTGCCGGCCGCCAGCCTTCGGTCAGGGTGGTGGTGAACGCCAGGCGGCTTTGCGGGACGACTTCGAGGAAGCAGCCCTCGACATGCGGCTGGAATTCGCCCTCGCCTTCGCGCATCCGGGTCTCGAACCCGCCGCCGGGGCGCAGGTCGAGCTTGACCACCTGGCATTCGATCGGCGCGGGGATCCACCACCTGGCGAGGTGCTCGGGCGTGCTCCAGGCCGTCCAGACGAGCGCTGGCGGGGCCTTGATCGTGCGGGTGATGATGAGGTCGCAGTCTTCAGCCGGCATCGTCTTCGCTCCGGGGCATCTGGGTTTCGACATAGTCCGCCAGGCGGTCCGTCCGGGCCTGCCAGAGGGCGCGCTGTTCGGAGAACCAGGACTCGGCGGCGGTGAGTCGCTCGGCGTTGAGCCGGCAGGTGCGCACGCGGCCCACCTTCTCGGACCGGATCAGTCCATCGGATTCGAGCACCCGCAGATGCTTCAGGAACGACGGCAGCCCCATGGCGAAAGGCGCCGCCAATTCCGTGACCGGCGCGGGTCCGCGGCTGAGCCGGCTTAGGACCGCGCGCCGAGTGGGGTCGGCGAGCGCGTGGAAGGCCGCATCCAGGGACGACTGATAGTTCTCCATATAGAGAACTATAATGGAAACTATTCCATTTGGAAAACTAAATTGTCAGCTGCGGCGAACCTGGCCGCGATGTTCCGCCAGCACCACCGCCAGCACTTCGGCCGAGGCCCGCTGGCCGGGCGGGTCGAACCCCTCGGGGGTGGCCAGGGTGATCAGCGCCTTCCAGAGCGCCCAGCCCCGGCCGCGCGCCCAGGTCGCGTCGTCGAGCGGCAGGCCGGCGCGGAAGGCGGCGCGGCTTTCGCCCTCGAACAGGGTCCAGGCGATCACCAGGTCGCCGACCGCGCTGGCGCCGAAGTCGATCACCGCGCTGAGCCGGCCGGCCTCGACCAGCAGGTTGTTGACCGCCACGTCGCCATGCGCCCAGACGGGCGGCCGCGCCCAGGCCGAGGCCAGCGCCGTCTCCCAGGCCGCCGTCGCCGTCGCGCCGTCGATCGACCCACCCAGCGCGGCGATCGCCTCCCGGGTCTGAGCGTCATAGACCGCCAGCGCGCCGCCCCTGTGGAAGCTGTGCCACCCGGCCTCGGGCCCACCCTCTGCGTCGATGGCCTGCAGGGCGACCAGGAACCCGGCCAGGTCCTCCGCGAACCGCACAAGGTCGTCCGGCGGCTGTGCGGCGGCGACCTCGCCGGACAGCCAGCGATAGATCGACCAGAGGCAGGGATAGTCCGCCGTCGGCGCGCCCAGGCCGACCGGAGCGGGAATCGGCAGCGGCAGTTGCGCCGCCAGCGCCGGCAGCCAGCGTTGCTCCTTCTCGACGCCGGCGGCGTAGGCCCTGTGGCTCGGCAGCCGAACGAGCAGGTCCTCGCCGAGACGGAAGGTGCGATTGTCGTTGCCGCCCGGCGTCACCTGGCGAACAGGCAGGTGCGCCCATGCGGGGAACTGCGCCGCCACCAGCCGTTCGACCAGGGCGACGTCGATGGGCAGGCGTTCAAACGCCATCGGCGCGTTCGAGGAAGGCGTCGATCTCGCGGTTCGAGCGCAGGCGGATCACCTCCAGGTGCGGCCCGAAGGCGGCGATCATCGCCGCCATGCGCGGGGCGGTCACCCGGTCGAAGTTCCAGATGTATTTCAGGAATTCGAGGTCGAAGCGCTCGGGGCAGCCCTCGGCCATGTCCGGCCGCGAGCGGCCCAGGCCCGTCGCCACCCGCCGCAGGGCGCGCGCGAGGCAAAGCCAGCGCGGCTGTTCGACCCAGACCAGGGCGTCGGTGCGCGGCATCCGCAGGTCGAATGTGCGCGAGTTGTTGCCGTCGATCACCCAGCCCTCGCCGGCGCAGGCTTCCGCCACCAGCCGCCGCACGTCCCCCGGGTCGCGCTCCACCCAGCCGGGGAGCCAGTAGAGCTGGTCGATGTGGATCACCGGCAGGCCGAGCTTCTCGCCCAGTTTCTTCGCCAGCGTCGACTTGCCGCCGCCCGAGCAGCCGACGATCGAGATGCGTTTCACCCTGCCGCCTCCTGCGCGGCGCCGATCCGGCGCGCTGTTTCCGAGGGGTTGAGGGCTATACAGTAAAGTCCAAACTCAGAAAAGGCCGCGGCTGGCGACGGCGGATTCCCGCGCCCGCCGCATTGCCCGCGCCCGCCGCGCTCACTAGTCTGCCGCCGCCATGACCGACGCCCCCGCCGACATCGCCGCCCTCTCCTTCGAGCAGGCCCTGGCCGAGCTGGAGAAGATCGTCGCCGAGCTGGAATCCGGCCAGGCGCCGCTGGAGCGCTCGATCGAGATCTACAAGCGCGGCGCGGCCCTGAAGGCGCACTGCGAGGCCAAGCTGGACGCCGCGCGCCTGCAGGTCGAGCGCATCACCCAGGGTCCGCAGGGCCCCGGCGTCGAACCGGCCGAGTTCAACTGATGAGCGGCGAAGTCGCCGCACGCGTGCGCGAGGCGGCCGAGCGGGTCCGGGCGACCCTCGGCGAACTGCTGCCGCAGGCCGAGGGACCTGAAGCGCGGCTGACCGAGGCGATGCGCTACGCCGCCCTGGGCGGGGGCAAGCGGCTGCGCCCCTTCCTGGCGCTGGAGACCGCGCGGATGTTCGGGCTCGACGAGGCGCAGGTGCTGCGGGCCGCCTGCGCCCTGGAGTGCATCCACGTCTACAGCCTGATCCACGACGACCTGCCGGCGATGGACGACGACGATGTGCGTCACGGCCAGCCGGCCACGCACATCGCCTATGACGAAGCCACCGCCATCGTCGCCGGCGACGCCCTGCAGGCCGCCGCCTTCGAGATTCTCGCCGATCCACGGACCCATCCGGACGCCAACGTCCGCCTGGAGCTGATCCGCCGCCTCGCCCGCGCGGCCGGCGCGAATGGCATGTGCGGCGGCCAGGCCATCGACCTGATCGGCGTCGCCGACGACCTTGGCGCGATGGCGCGGATGCTGCGCCTGAAGACCGGCGCGCTGATCGCCCACGCCTTCGAGATTCCCCTGGTCATGGCCCATGCCCAGGAACCGGAGCGGCACGCGCTGATGGCCTTCGCCCACGACCTGGGCCTCGCCTACCAGATCGTCGACGACCTGCTCGACGCCGAGGGCGACGCAGGCTTGATGGGCAAGGCGACCGGCGGCAAGGACCTGGCCAAGGGCAAGACCAACTTCGTCACCCTGCTGGGCGTCGAGGCCGCGCGCGAGCGCCTGGCGCACCTGAAGGCGCAGACCAAGGCGCACCTCGATCCGTTCGGCCCCAGAGCCGATCCGCTGCGAGACAGCGTCGATTTCGTGCTAGAGCGGCGTCACTAAAGCGTCTTTGAGTTGTTAGAACGCCCATGCCCGTCACCCCCCTGCTCGACAAGATCGCCTCGCCCGCCGACACGCGCGGGCTCTCGGTAGCCGAGCTGAAACAGCTCGCCGAGGAACTGCGGGCCGAGACCATTGATGCGGTGTCGGTCACCGGCGGGCACCTGGGCGCCGGGCTCGGCGTTGTCGAGCTGACGGTGGCGATCCACCACGTCTACGAGACGCCCCGGGACATCCTGATCTGGGACGTCGGCCACCAGGCCTATCCGCACAAGATCCTCACCGGCCGGCGCGACCGCATCCGCACCCTGCG
>JADZBR010000013.1 GCA_020852035.1 Caulobacteraceae bacterium | reverse complement strand
CGACGTGACCGTCGGTCCCAAGCAATCGGCCGACATCGATATCGCCGGCTCGGGCGACGTCACCCTGACCACCCAGCCACCGCAGCTGACGACCGACATCGCCGGCTCGGGGGACATCCGCACCGCCCTGGAACCGACCGCCTCCCCGTCTCCGTCGCCCTCGCCTTCCCCCCGCCCGCCGGCGCAGTCCTCCCCCGCCCCGGCCCCGCCCGCGAAGCCGGCCGTCCCGCCGGCGCCCGCACCGGCGGCCAAGAACTGAGGGATCCCGGCTGGACGCGGCCGGCCATCCTCGCCCGGAGGCTTCGCGTTCAGACGGAGGGGCCGTCGCCGAAAGGCGGCGGCCCCGAGCTTTTGGGGGGTGGCTGCCTGGTCCTGCGTCCTTCGAGACACCCGCTTCGCGGGCCCTCAGGATGACTAAAGCTGTAAGGACCTAGTCATGGTGAGGAGCGCGAAGCGCGTCTCGAACCACGCAAGGCCTCGCAACGGCGAATCGACGGCAACTTCGACAAGGGCTGACGCCCAGACCGAGAGCGCCTATCTCTAGACGCATGAACGCCCATGTCCCCGCCCCCTCGATCCTGGACGCCGCCGGCGTCGATCTCGACCGCGCCCGCGGCCTCCTGGCTGACGCCCTGGCCGGCGCCGACGACGGCGAGCTGTTCGTCGAGAGCTCGGAGAGCGAATCCTTCCTGTTCGACGACGGCCGGCTTAAGTCGGCGGCCTACGACTCCACCGAGGGCTTCGGCCTGCGCGTGGTGGCCGGCGAGACCGCCGGCTACGCCCACGCCGCCGAGATCAGCGAGGCGGCCATCGGCCGCGCGGCGGACTCAGCCAAGCTCGCCAGGCGCGGCTATTCCGGCGTCGCCGCCGAGCCGCCGCGCGCCACCAACGCCAAGCTCTACGGCGAGGACAACCCCCTCGCCTCGCCCGGCTTCTCCGACAAGGTCTCCCTGCTGCAGGAGATCGACGCCTTCGCCCGCGCCAAGGACCCGCGGGTGGTGCAGGTGATGGCCTCGCTGGCCGGCGAGCGGCGCACCATCGAGATCGTCCGCGCCGACGGCCGGCTGATCCGCGACGTGCGCCCGCTGTGCCGCATCAACGTGCAGATCACCGTCGATAAGGACGGCCGCCGCGAAACCGGCTTCGCCGGCGCCGGCGGCCGGGCCGGCTTCGAAGCCTGGATCACGCCCGACAAGTGGCGCGAGCAGGTCGACGAGGCCCTGCGCCAGGCGCTGGTCAACCTGGAGGCCGTGCCCTGCCCGGCCGGAGAGATGGACGTGGTCTTGGGTCCCGGCTGGAACGGCGTGCTGCTGCACGAGGCGGTCGGTCACGGCCTGGAGGGCGACTTCAACCGCAAGGGCACCTCCGCCTTCTCCGGCCGCATCGGCGAGCGGGTGGCCGCGCCGGGCGTGACGGTCTTCGACGACGGCGCCGAGCTCGGACGGCGCGGCTCGCTGACCGTCGACGACGAGGGCACGCCCACCGAGCGCACCATCCTGATCGAGGACGGCATCCTGGTCGGTTACATGCACGACCGGATGAGCGCGCGGCTCATGGGCCTTGCGCCCACCGGCAATGCGCGCCGCCAGTCCTACGCCCACATGCCGATGCCGCGCATGACCAACACCGGCATGCTGGCCGGCGATTCCAGCCGCGAGGAGATGATCGCCTCGACCAGGCGCGGCCTCTATTGTGCGAGCTTCGGCGGCGGCCAGGTGGACATCACCAACGGCAAGTTCGTCTTCCAGTGCACCGAGGCCTACCTGATCGAGGACGGCAAGGTGACCACCCCGGTGAAGGGCGCGACCCTGATCGGCGACGGCCCCTCGGCGCTGACCCGCGTCACCATGCTGGGCGACGACTTCGCCTTCGACCCCGGCGTCGGCGTCTGCGGCAAGTCCGGCCAGAGCGTGCCGGTCGGCGTCGGCCAGCCCTCGCTGAAGATCACCGGCCTGACGGTGGGCGGCACGGCTGTCTGAGCTTCAAATCCTCCCCCATTCCGCTTTGCTACATGGGGGAGGATTTGGCGCTCCAGCCTGACCGAAGTTTAACCCACCTTTCCGGCATTTAACTGGAGCCGGCGACCGCTCGCGGCCACCAAGGCGGCGAGGGGGATCCGATACCGATGTTACATGCCGTCGTCCTGGCCGTCGCCGCGGCCCAGCCCGCCGCGGCGGTCGCGCCCGCGCCGCAGGCCGAGGGCGTGATCAGCTATCCCGCCGCCTATTTCGCCGCCGCCCGGCCGGTGGTGGTGTTCGACATGCTGCCGCGGCTGCCGGGTTTCTCCTTCGACGGCGGCGACACCGATGTGCGCGGCTTCGGCGGCGCGGCCGGCAATGTGCTGGTCGACGGCCAGCGGCCGGCCTCCAAGGGCGACACCCTGGAAGACCTGCTGCGCCGCATGCCGGCCAGCACCGTCGAGCGCATCGACGTGATCCGCGGCGGCGCGCCGGGCATCGACATGCAGGGCAAGCCGGTGGTCGCCAACGTCATCCGCAAGAGCGGCGATTCCTGGCGCGGCCTGGTGGTGCTCGCCAACCGCTGGGTGGTCGAGGACGGTCGCCTGCAGCCGGCGCTGCGGGTGGAAGGCTCGCGCAACTTCGACGGCAAGCTCTGGGAAGGCTCCATCGTCGGCGGCGGCGGCATCGACGACGGGGCCGGCGACGGCCCGCGCCAGCGGCTCGCGCCCGACGGCGCGATCCTGTTGCGGGGCGACACCAAGTCCGAGGGCGACGCCTGGAACGTAACCGGCAACACCGCCTATGAGACGCCGCTGCTCGGCGGGCGCCTGCGGGCCAACGCGCGGCTGTTCTACAACATGTACCAGTTCGACCAGGAGGACTTCCTCCCGGGCGACATCCGCGAGGTGGAGGACTACCGCGAGACCGAACACTCTGGCGAGGTCGGCCTGCGCCAGACCCAGCCCCTGGGCCCGCGCAACACCGTCGAGCTGTTCGCCATCCAGCGCTACAAGCGCCTGCACGCCAACGCCGAGTTCGACACGCCGGCCTTCGCCGCCGACTTCGATAACTACAGCAGGACCGGCGAGAGCATCGGCCGGGCGGTGCTCAAGCACACGCTCAGCCCTACGATCGCCCTGGAAGGCGGCGTCGAGGGGGCCTTCAACTGGCTGGAGGGCCGCACCCGCTACGCCGAGAACGACGTGCCGATCGCCATTCCCGCGGCGAACGTGAAGGTGGAGGAGACCCGCGGCGAAGCCTTCGCCACCGCCACCTGGCGCGCCTCGCCGAAGCTCACCCTGGAGGCCGGCCTTCGCGCCGAGACCTCGACCATCACCTCCGAGGGCGACGTCGAGCTGGAGAAGACGCTGAACTTCCTGAAGCCCCGCGCCCTGGCCACCTGGACCCCGGCCGAGGGCTGGCAGGTGCGCGCCCGCGTCGAGCGCGAGGTCGGACAGCTGAACTTCAACGACTTCGTGGCCTCGCAGAACCTCTCGGCCGGGGCGGTGCTGGTCGGCAACCCGGACCTCGACCCGGCCCAGTCCTGGGTGTTCGAGGCGGCGTTGGAGCGGCGCTTCTGGACCTCCGGGGCGATCGTCCTGACGGCGCGCCACATGGAGCTGAAGGACGTGGTCGACCGGGTGCCGATCTTCACGCCCGGCGGCGACGTCTTCGACGCGCCCGGCAACCTCGGCGAGGGGACCCAGCAGGAGATCGCGGTCAGCCTCAGCCTGCCGCTGGAGCGCCTGGGCGTGAAGGGCGGGCTGCTGCGCGCCAGCTCCACCTGGCGCAGGTCCGAGGTGATCGACCCCACCACCCTAGAGGAGCGTCGCATATCGGGCCAGCACCCGGTGGACTGGGAGATCCACTTCACCCAGGACCTGCCGGCCTGGAACCTCAACTGGGGCGTCGACCTCTACGGCGGCTGGCGCGAAACCCGCTACCGGTTCGACGGGATCGAGACCGTCAAGCTGCGGCCCTTCCTGCTGCCCTTCGTGGAGTACAAGCCGCGGCCCGACATCACCGTGCGCCTGGAAATGCCCAACGCCGCCGGCCGGCCGCTGATCCGCCACCGCAAGGTCTACGACGGCCCGCGCGGCGCCAACGCGCTGCTCTATACCGACAGCACCTATTACGAGATGAGCCCGATGTTCTACCTGCGGATCCGCAAGACCCTGGGCGGCTAGGTCGTAGGGACGACCTAGGACGGCGCGACGGTGGCGGTGAAGGTCAGCGTCGACTGGCCGCAGACATGGAAGCGAGACGTGGAGCTGTAGGCGCCGTCGTCGAACACGCCCTTGACGTCGAGGTAGCACTCGGCGGTGCCGTCCGAGAGGTTGAACCTGTAGGACGAGCCGCTGGGAAGCGTCCCGCTCATGCGGTTGGCGCCCCAGCTCGACGTCGGCGCCGAGGCATAGAGGCCGACCATCGGCTTGCCGGTCTGGTTGACGATCTCCACGACGCGGTTCTTGTCGTCGGACGAGGACAGGGTGGAGATGTCGCTCACCGTCCCGCCCGAGGTGGAGCTGGAGACGCCCGAGCTCGAATCGCCCGAGCCCGAGCCGGAATCGGACGAATTGCCGGAATAGGATGGCGAGCCGCTGTCGGAGTCGCTCGGCGAGGGAGGCCCGGGCTTGGGCCAGAGGATCGCCAGCAGCAGCAACCCCAGCACCACCGCCCCGGCGATGATCAGGAAGGTCTGCCGCCGCTGCTTCTCCTCGCCGGTCAAGGCGGGCTTTGGAGCCGGCGGCGGCGGCGCGGGCGGGACCGGCGTCAGGACGGGGACCGGATCGGACGGCGCCGGATCGTTGATCGCCGGGGCCTCTTCCTCCTCGGCTTCGGGAGCCGGGGGCGGATCGGGGTCCGCCGCCTTGCGCCGGCGGCGCTTCGGCGGCGTCGGCCGAGGATCCGGCTCGGGCTCAGGTTCCGGCTCGATGTCCCGGGTCAGCCGCGCCACCCGGTCGACCAGCAGGTCGATGTGCGGGTCGAGCGGCGGGGTCACCGCGTCCAGCCAGTGGACGTCGATCAGGTTGAAGCGCAGCGCCCCCTGCGGGCGCACGTCCTCCACCCGGAAGGGGATCACCAGGACATTGGACTCCACCGCCGCCAGCACCTCCTTGCGGACGGTGGAGGAGGTGTTGGCCCCGGCGCTGAACACCAGCACCAGCGCCTTGGCCTGGGCGATGGCGTCGAGGATCGACTGCTGCCAGTCCGAGCCGTAGGTGATGTCGCGCGGCGCCATCCAGCAGCGCACGCCCTTGGCCTCCAGCTCGTGGCACAGGCGGTCGGCGATCGCCTTGTCCTGCGTCGAATAGCTGATGAACAGGTCGTGAGCCACGCGCGTCCCCCGATGGCGTGGCGGACAGGTTAACACCGGCGAAGGCGTGCTTGCCAAGCGCCCTCGCGCGCGGGACGATCAGCTGCACAGCGGGCGAGCATCCGGGGGCGTCGCATGAGCGGGCACTTAAGGCCCGGGCCGAAGGTCGAGTCCGTGCGTCGCACGCTCGACCGGCTGCTGCTCTTCGGCCTCGCCGCCACCCTGCTGATGGGCGTCGCGGGCCTTCTCTTCAGCACCCCGGCGGACGACGGCGAATGCCGCTCGGTGGGCGCCTTCAGCTACTTCACCGACCCGCTCTACCACCTCTTCCTGCTGTTCGAGCTCGGCGACGGCGGCCTGTTCCTCGGGCGCTGCTACGACAGCCTCTGGATCGGCCTCGCCCGCTTCGCCGGCCCTGTGACGGTGCTGATCGGGGTCGCACGGCTGTTCTGGGGCGTGATCACCGAGATCTGGCAGGGCTTTCGCCTCTCGCGCATGCGCGACCACGTGGTGATCGCCGGCTTCGGCGACCGCGGGCGGGCCATCGCCGCGGAGGCCGGCCGGCAGGTCGTCGCCATCGACGTCGCCGCCGACGAGGAGGGCCGCGCCTTCGTCGAGCGCCAGGCCGGCGTCTGGCTGGTCGGCGACGCCCGCGACCCGGCGGTGCTGCGCCGCGCCAAGGCCGGCCGCGCCCACACGGTGATCGCCGGGGCCGGCGACGACATCGTCAACCTGAAGATCGCCGCGGCCGTGGAGAGCCTGGCCGACGAGGCGCCGCCGCGGCCGGACGTGCGGGTGATGGTCTCCGACCCGCTGATCCGCCGCGGCCTGGCCGAAGGCGCGGCGACCCGGGCGCTGGACCCGCTGTCGGTGGAGGACCTGGCGGCCCGCACCTTCGCCGACCACGCGCGGCTGCACGAGCTCTGCGACCTGATGGGCGCCCCGCGCCTGCATGTGCTGCTGCAGGGCGAGGGCCGGCTGATCTGCGCCCTCGCCGGCCAGATCCTTCGCACCAGCGTCATGCCCGGGCTGGACCGCCCGCGCCTGACGGTGATGGCCGAGGACCCCGGCCGGGTGATCGACCAGATCCGGCTGGCCCATCCCGGCGCCGGCGAGGCGGCCGAGCTCGCGCCGGTGGCGCTCGACCCCTGCACGCGGTTGCTGGACGCGGCGACCGCCGAGACGATCGCGCAAGCCGGCCCGGTGACCGCCCTCGTCGTCGCCGGCCGCGAGGGCGCCGACGCCCTGCAACCGGCCCTGGCCCTGCGCGACGCCCTGCGCCGGCTGGGCGTCTGGCGCGCGCCGATCTTCTTCGCCGCCAGGTCTCCCGATGCGGTCGCCGGCCTCGCCCGGCCGCTGGCGACCACGGCGCGGCTGGCCGAGGTGTTCGAGCCTTTCGCCGTCTCCCCGGCGCTCTGCGCCTGGCCGGCCATCGCCGCGCTCGACGCCACGGCCCGCGCGATCCACGAGAACTACCTGGACGCCCACCGGGCGTTGAGCGCGGCGGGACAGGCGCCGTCGGCGGCGACCGACTCGCTGGCCCCCTGGGACAGCCTCTCGGCCACCTACAAGCGGTCCAATCGCCGGGCCGCGGCCCACGCGCCGGCCAAGCTGCTGGCCGCCGGGGCCCATGCGCCGCCCGGTCCGGTGCGGCTGCACCCGTCGCTGCGCCTCACCGCGCCGGAGACCGCCGAGCGGCTGGCGGCGCTGGAGCACGCGGCCTGGAACGTCGACCGGCTGCTGGAGGGCTGGCGACCCGGCCCGGTGCGCGACAACGCCGCCCTGGTCCACGACTGCCTCTACCCGTTCGAGGACCTGCCGCCGGCGACCCAGGACCTCGACCGCGAGCAGATCGCCGCCCTCGACGGCGGGCTGCTGCCGCGTCGGGAGGCCGACGGCGCGCGCTGGGACCTGTGGGTCGGGCTGGTGGGCTCGACCGACCTTTCCGAGGAGGAGCTGGCCTGGTGGCGCGACACCGTCGGCCGGTGGACGACCGAGACCCTGGGGCCGGCCGCGGTCGAGCGGCATGTGACCCTGGTCTCGCCGCTGGCGCCGGGCGCCGACCTCGTCGCCGCGCAGGCGGCCGGGGCGGCGCTGACACGGTTGGGGCTGCCCTGGCGGCTGGTGTCGCCCCGGGCGGTGCGGCTGGAGACGACGGTCGCCGATTTCGAGACGCGCTGGAAGGCGGGCGCGGCGGGCCTGGCCGACCGGGCGACGGACTGGCCGGCGGCGCGCGAGCGGCTGCTGGCCGCGGCCGAGGCGCTGGCCGTGCGGCCGGGCGCGCGCATCGTCGACCTGCCGGCCGCGGACAGCCGCGAAGGCGGCTACCAGCGCCAGTCGCTGTACATCGCCCGCCGCTGCGAGGTGCTGCTGGCGGCCCTGAAGAGCCGCGCCGAACGCCCCGGCGGCACCGCCGAGACCCTGCGCTGGCGCGCCGCGCCCGGGTCCGCGCCCGCCGGCTTTTCCCCCCGCCTCGCCGGCCCGCCGACGGGCCTGGCGGCGACCTATGTGGCCGACGTGCCGGGGCGGACGCTGGGGATGCTCTGAGGGGGAGGGCCCTGCGTCCTCAGATCACCCCCTCGGCGTCAAGCTCGTCCAACTGTTCGCGCGTGAGGCCCAGCCGCTCGCCGAGGACTTCGCCGTTGTGCTCGCCCACGCTCTGCGGCGCGACGCGGCGGATCGACCCTTGCGTGCGCGAGAATTTCGGGAAGACGCCCTGCATCTTCAGGCCCGCCCATCGCGGATGATCGACCTCGACGATCGCCTCGCGTGCGGCGAAGTGCGGATCGTCCAGCATGTCGGCCGGCGCATAGAGGCGCCCGGAGGGCACGGCGGCGGCCAGCATGGCGGCCTCGACCTCGGCCACCGTGTGGCGGCGCGTCCAGGCCTCGATCAGGGCGTCGAGCTCGCCCTGGTGGCGGCCGCGCGAGACGTGGTCGGCGTAGCGTGGGTCGTCGGCCAGCTCCGGCCGCCCCATCGCCTGGCAGAGGCGCCGGAAGAGCCCGTCCTGGTTGGCGCCGATCATGTAGTCGCCGTCGGCGCAGCGGTAGACGTTGGAGGGGGCGATGCCCGGCAGGATGGCGCCGGATCGCTCGCGCACCACGCCGGCGACGGCGTATTCGGCGACCATGCTCTCCATCACCTGCAGCACGGACTCGTAGAGCGCGCTGTCGACGATCTGGCCCTCGCCGGTGCGCGCCCGGTGGTGCAGCGCCGCCAGCACGCCCATGCAGCCGTAGGTCGCCGCCAGGCTGTCGCCGATCGAGACGCCCATGCGCGCGGGCGGCCGGTCCGGATCGCCGACGATCCGCCGCCAGCCGCCCACCGCCTCGGCGATGCCGCCGAAGCCGGGGCGGTCGGAGTAGGGGCCGGTCTGGCCGTAGCCGGACATCCGCACGACGATCAGCCGGGGGTGCGCCTTGAGCAGCTCGACCGGGTCGAGCCCCCAGCCCTCCAGCGTCCCCGGCTTGAAGTTCTCGATCATCACGTCGGCCTCGGCGATCAGCCGGCGCGCCAGGTCCTGGCCGCGCGGATCGCGCAGGTTCAGCGAGACCGAGCGCTTGTTGCGGGCGATCACCTCCCACCACACGGGCGGGTCGCCGCGGCCCCACTGGCGCATCGGGTCGCCCGCCTGCGGCGGCTCGACCTTGATGACGGTGGCGCCCATGTCGCCCAGCAGCGGGCCGCAGAAGGGGCCGGCGATCAGCTGGCCGAACTCCACCACCTTCAGGTCGCTCAGGGGTCCGGTCATGAAAAGCCTCGTTCGTCCAGCCAGCCGGTCACCGCCGCCGTCGCCTTCGGCAGGAGGTCCGGCCGTTCCATGTAGTAGTGATCGGCGCCCTCGATATCGACATAGGTCTTGTCGCCGGAGGCCAGCGCCGCGTGCAGCCGCCGCGCATGGCTGGGCGTGCAGGCGAGGTCGGCGGTGTTGTTGATGGTCAGGCTGGGGCAGGTGACGTTGGCGGCGTTCTTCTCGCCGTGGGCGCGGCTCTCGTCGTAGCTCCACTGCGAGAGCCACGAGCGCAGGGTGGCGAACCGCGCCAGCCCCACCGGCCCGTCGTTGGCGATGCGCGGCTCGCCGAGGTAGCAGGTCCCGGGGCGGCGGTCGGAGGGGTCCTGCGCCGGATCGGTCCAGCGCACGTCGCACATCGTGCCGTGAACCACGAAGGGGCGCTCCATGTCCGGGTCGACGGTCTTCAGCTCGGCGAGCGTCCGGCGCACGCGGGCGGTGATGCGGCGGTTGCGCTCGACCTGCGCTTCGCGGAAGCGGGCGACGAACTCGGGCGAATAGGGCGGCTGGGCCGGGCAGTCGGCGGCGTAGATGTTCAAGGTCCGGTCGCGCTCGAACGGCCGGTCCTCGTCGAGGATCGAGGGGTCCATCCACTCCGTCAGGGTCACCGAGCGGCTGATGTGGGCGGCCAGCAGCATCACCCCGTCGGCCGGCTGCAGGCCCGCCGCGACCAGGTCGGCCGCATCGCCCGCCGGCGTCAGCGTGATCGTCGGCCTGGTCGCCTGGTCCTGGTAGAACAGCGACAGCGAGCCGCCGCCGGACCAGCCGCCCAGCACCACCTTCTCATAGCCGAACCGCGTCTTCAGGTCGGCGATGCAGGCGCCCAGGTCCAGCACGCACTTCTCCAGGATCAGCGCCGTGTCGTTCCCCCGGTAGCGGGTGTTGCAGTAGATGACGTGCCGTCCTGCCCGCGCCAGCGCCGTGACCAGCGGCAGGAACGAGCCGCCGCCGATCGGATGGCTGAAGAGGATCGCGGTCTTCGAGGTCCCGGTGTCCGGCCGGATACGCATGCACTCGACGAACACCTGGCCCTCGGGGCCGCCGTAGGTTTCCTTCAGCCGGCTCTTCTCGGCGTAAGAATAGCCGTAGGGTTCGCGGACGATCGCCATGTAGTTCCTTCCGTAGCGGCGCCCTTTACCTGCGGGCGATCTTTCTGATTACGTCGCAAAAACCACAGGAGGAGACCATGGGCCAGCACCCGAACGGCATCCACCACCTCGCCTTCATGGCCGGCGACATCAAGAAGCACATCGCCTTCTTCTCGGAGGTCATGGGCTGCCCGCTGGTCGCCCTCTTCGACATGCACGGCGTGCCCGGCGGCCTGCACGCCTTCCTGCGGATGAACGACCACAGCTACTTCTCGATCGTCCAGCTGCCCGACGTCGACCAGATCCCCATCGAGCTCGGCAAGACCCACGCCGGCAACGGCGCCTCGCCCTCGGCGCCCGGCACGCTGCAGCACCTGGCCTTCGGGGTCGACACCGACGCCGAACTGCTGGCCATGCGCGATCGCATCCGCGGGCACGGGGTGAATGTGATCGGTCCCATCGACCACGGCATGTGCCGCTCGATCTATTTCGCCGGCCCCGACCAGATGACGCTGGAGGTCGCCACCTCGCACGAGCCCATCGACCCGGCCGCCTGGATCGACCCGTCGGTGCTGGCCAAGGCCGGAATCAGCGATGAGGAAGCCGCACGTTTCCGCGCGCCCGCGCCCTACGCCGGCGCGAGCCCCGCGCCGCAGCCGCCCTACGATCCGGCCAAGCCGCACATGGCCTATCCGGAGAAGGCCTACCGGGCGATGCTGGCCGCCCCGGACGAGGCGATCTGGGCGCAGGCGTCCTATGCCGAGCCGCCGGTCAGGGTTGCCAAGCCAGCGGCTTAATTTATTTAGTTAATTCAATGAATTATGGCGGAGAGGGGGGGATTCGAACCCCCGATACGCTTTCACGTATGCCGCATTTCGAGTGCGGTGCTTTCAACCACTCAGCCACCTCTCCGGGGCGCTTTGGCCCGGGGACGATCAGCCCCCGCCGAGCGAAGGCGCGGAACCTAGCGATCCGGCCCTGGCTCCGCAAGGCCGCGCGAAGGCTCGAATCCGGCGCGCGCACGGCCTAGCATCGCCGTCATGACCCAGACCCCCGCAGGACCGGCGGACGCCGTCAGGCTGGTGCGGGCGGCGTGGCGCGCGTTCGTGGCGGAAAAAGTCGGCTTCCTGGTGTTGTTCGGGGCGCTCGCCGGGCTGCTGTCGTTCCTGGAGATCGCCGACGACATGGCCGAGGGCGACACGCGCGGCGTCGATGAAGCGATCATGCGGCTGCTGCGCGATCCGGGCCGGCTGTCGGAACCGATCGGGCCGGCCTGGCTGAAGACGATGGCCGTCGACTTCACCTCGCTGGGCTCGCTGGCGGTGCTGGGGCTTCTCGTATTCCTAGCGGCGGGCCTCTTCCTGGGACTTCGGCGGCGGCTGGAAGCGGCGCTGGTGGTGATCGCGGCCGGCGGCGGGCTGGCGCTCTCGCAGGGCCTGAAGGCGGTCTTCGACCGCGACCGGCCCGACCCGGCCTGGCATGCGGTGGAAGCGGTGAACGCCAGCTTCCCGTCCGGCCACGCCATGCTGTCGGCGGTGGTCTTCCTGACGCTGGGGGCGCTGGTCTCGCGGTTTTCCACGCGGCGGCGAATCCGCATCTGGGCGCTCGGCGCGGCGGTGCTGCTGACGCTGCTGGTGGGCGCGAGCCGGGTCTATCTCGGGGTGCATTGGCCCAGCGACGTGCTGGCCGGCTGGGGCCTGGGGTCGGCCTGGGCCGGCGGCTGCTGGCTGGCGGCGTTCCTGATCGCGCGGCGCGCGGCCTTCACTTGACCCTTGCGGAAGGTCGGGCCGGCGTTGGAAAATAACCCGTCGCCTCATTGATCGGGCGGCCGACCGGACGCGACGAAGCCGGGGTCTTAAAGTCATTTTCAGGGACGGAACGATTTTCAAGATGGCCGACGACGGTATGATTTCCCTGGGCGCCAAGCTCGCCCTGCACGCCCAGAACCAGCCCGACAGGCTCGCGGTCTCCTCGGGCGACAAGGCCCTGACCTACGGCGAGCTGCACCGGCGGACCAACCGCATCGCGCGGGGCCTGGCGGCCAGCGG
>JADZBR010000012.1 GCA_020852035.1 Caulobacteraceae bacterium | reverse complement strand
TGGCCAAGGCTCTTGCGCATGCCAATCAGTGGCCGCGCGACGCCCTCATCCTCTCACTGCCGCTGGGTGCGTTCGGCCTTTTCGCCTTCTCCGGGATGGCGGACCACGACCAGGCCCGCGTCGACCTTTGCGAGAGGCACGCCGCGCACTTCGCTGACGACGACTGGTGGTTCCTGACGTCCTACGGCTGGGCGCTCGCGGAGAACGGAGCAGTCTCGCGCGGGCGGGCGATGCTGGAGAAAGCCTTGGAGCTTCGTCGGCGGAACGCCAACACCGTCCATGCCCTTGTCCACTCCATGTTCGAGGGCGGCGCTGGCGACGACACCCAGAAGCTGATCACCGAATGGCTTCCCTCTTACGACCGCGGCGGGGTGCTCCACGGTCACATCGCCTGGCATGCGGCCGTTGTCGCATTGGAGCGGGGGGACACCGACGGGGCGTTCCAGACCTATCTCGACCATGTGCATCCCTCGGTCTCCAAGGGCATGCCGATCAACATCGTCAGCGACGCCGCCTCGCTGCTTTGGCGGATGGACGCCTACGGCCACGGTGCGCCGGAGGGGCGCTGGCAGGAGATCGCAGCGTATGCTCACAAGGCTTTCCCCCGTCCGGGGCATGCCTTCGTCGACACTCATATGGCGATGATCGAAGCGGCGACGGGGGCTCATGCCGAGCTGGGTGAGCGCGTGTCGGCCCTGGAGGCCATGGCGACCAGCGGAGCGCTTGGAGCCGGAGACGTCGTCCCCGCCATTGGGCGCGCGAGCCTTGCCTTCGCGGGCGGCGACTACGCGACCTGCGTCAACATCCTTGAGCCCTTCGCTGCCGATGTGGCGCGCATTGGTGGGAGCGGTGCGCAGCGAGAGGTGATCGAGGACACGCTGTTGGTCGCGTTGATGCGCAGCGGCGAAGCGGCCAAGGCGAACGCTCTACTCGACCAGCGCCTTCACCGGCGGCCATCACCGCGCGACGCCCGCTGGAAAGCCCAACTGTCGCCAGCCAACTGATGGTGGGCGTGATGTCTGAAACTCTGCGCCACGAGCGCGGCAACATCGCTCGCCTCGCCATCGCCCAAGCCCTCGCCGGGGCTAACTCGGTGGTCGTCTACGCGACCGGGGCGATCATCGGGAACACCCTGGCGCCGGATAAGGCGCTGGCGACATTGCCGATCTCGATCTTCGTCATCGGGATGGCCGCTTGCATCGTGCCCGCCGGATGGGTCGCCCGGAAGTTTGGGCGACGGTCTGCGTTTCTGGCCGGATCGGCCTGCGGGGTGCTCACCGGCTTGGTGGCGACCGTCGCCGTGATGGTCGGCTCGTTTTGGCTGTTCTGCGGCGCGACCTTCTGCGGCGGCGTCTATGCCGCCGTGGTGCTTTCGTTCCGGTTCGCCGCGGCCGATTGTGTAGAGCCTGAGAGGCGCCCGCGAGCATTGTCCATCGTGATGGCCGGAGGCGTCCTGGCTGGCGTTGTCGGTCCTCAACTCGTCACCGCCACGATGGACCTATGGCCGCCCTTCACCTTCGCGGCGACGTTCATCGCCCAAGCGGCTGTGGCGGTGCTTTCGGCGGCCGTCCTTGTAGGCGTGCAGCTACCTCAACCTACGCTCGCTGAGATCGCCGGCGCAGGTTGACCGATGTCTGAGATCATGCGCCAGCCACGGTTCATCTCGGCGGTCCTCTGCGGCGCCGTCTCGTACATGCTGATGAACTTCGTGATGACCGCGGCGCCGCTCGCGATGAGGCTTTGCGGCCATTCGCAGGAGACCTCCAACCTTGGCCTCCAATGGCATGTGATCGCCATGTACGCGCCGAGCTTCGTCACAGGTCGGATCATCGAACGGTTCGGAGCGCCTCGGGTCGTTGCAGCGGGCATGGCTCTAACCGGGCTCTCTGCCGTCATAGGTCTTGGCGGCATCGATGTCGCCCACTTCTGGCTCACGTTGATCATACTGGGCGTCGGCTGGAATTTCGGCTTCGTCGGCGCTTCATCGATGGTTCTCGACTGTCATCTTCCCGAAGAGAAAACCCGCGTCCAGGCGGCGAACGACTTCATTGTGTTCGGCACGATGGCGGTGGGCTCGTTCACCTCGGGCGGCGTGCTGAACGCCTTTGGCTGGAACGCGGTGCTATGGGTATCCTTCGCGCCCCTCGCGCTCGCTGCTGTAGTGCTCGCTCTCAACCCACGAGCCGTTCGCGCCGTTCCCGCGTCCTGACTTGGAGAACATCCGAGAAGGGTCGAAAGCGCGTATCGGCATCGCGACGCCCAACCCCATTCAGGCGGCCGGGTCGAACGGCCTAGCCGCCACACCCGCCACAGTCGCCTCCATCGCGTAGAGGTCGCCGCCCTCGCCGGTCGCCCCATCGCGCGCGCTGGTCAGGTAGAGCGTCTTCAGGTCCGCCCCGCCGAACGCCGGCATGGTGACCTTGCGCGCGGGCGCGGCGAACTCGGCCATCAGCCGCCCGTCCGGGTCGTAGCGCGCCACCCGGCCGCCGTCGTAGAGCGCCGTCCAGTAGCAACCTTCGACGTCCACCGCCGCTCCGTCGGGCCGCGCCCGGTCGGCGGCGGCGCGGTCGCGTTCCAGGAAGATGCGCCCGTTCGCGAGCGCGCCGGTCGAAAGGTCGTAGTCGTAGGCCCGCACCACGAAGCGCGGCGTGTCGGCGTGATAGAGCGTGCGCCCGTCCGGCGACCAGGCCAGGCCGTTGGAGGTGAGCAGGCCGCCCACCAGCCGCACCAGCCCATCGCCCGCCAGGCGGTAGAGCCCGGCCGTTCCGCCCGCCTTGGGCTCGTCGAGCGTGCCGGCCAGAAAGCGCCCCCTCGGATCGACCTTGCCGTCGTTGAAGCGGCTGGTCGCCGGGTCCTCCGGATTGGCGGCGAGCCGGCGCGTCTTGCGACCGGCGTCGTCCAGCCGCCAGACGCCCGAGCGCATCGCCGCCACGAACCCGCCGTCCGCGGCCGGAGCCATGCAGCCGATGTCCTCGTCCACCGGCCAGCTCTCGGGCCGGCCCGCCGCCGGGTCGAACCGATGCAGCCGCCGGCCGGTGATGTCGACGAAGAAGAGCGCCTGCCGCTCCACCGACCAGACCGGGCTCTCAGCGAGTTCGCAGCCGGCCCGCAACACCTGCTCGAAGCGCGTCATGATGACTCTCCGCAAGGCTCGCGGCTATCGCACGCCTTGCCTCCGCGCGCGACCGGCTGTAGCGCGGATTCTCGACGCCAACCGCCGAGGCCAGCTTGACCCTTCAGGTGATCGCAGAGCGTCCGGGCGAGGCCGGAAGCTTCGTCTTCTACGCCCCCGCCGGACAACCCCAGACGGGCGAGGGCCTGCCGATCCTGTGGCTGCACGGCTGGGCCCACGACCACCGCGACTGGCCGCGCCTGATCGCCGAGTTCCCCGGTCGCCGCCACTACGCCGCCGACGCGCCCGGCCACGGCAAGGCGCCCCTGCCGCCGGAAGCCTGGGGACCGGATGAATACGCCGCCGCCCTGCTGGACCAGCTTCCGCCCGATCTCGCCGGCGGCCTCCTGATCGCCGGCCATTCCTTCGGCTGCCGGGTGGGGATGTGCGCCGCCGCCCGCTCGGACGCCATCAAGGGCCTGATGCTGATCGCCGCGCCCGGCGCGCAGCGGAAACGCAGCCTCGGCTGGCACGTCCGTTCCCGCTGGCTGAAGCTGCTCAGCACCAGCGCCAAGCTCTCCGACAAGCTGATCGGCACCAGGCGCTACGCCCGGTTCGCCGAGAAGTTCGGCAGCCCGGACTACAAGGCCGCCGGCGCCATGCGCCCCACCTTCGTGCGCGTCGTCAACGTCAGCCTCGAGCCCTTCGCCGCCCAGGTGAAGCAGCCTGCGCTGCTGGTCTTCGGCGAGAAGGATGCCGAAACCCCGCCGGAACTCGGCGAGCGGTTCAAGAGCCTGATGCCGGACGCCGAGCTGACCATCATCGACGGCGCCACGCACAACGGCCTGCTGGCTGAACACGCCCTCGCCGTGGCCACGCGGCTGCGGCGATTCCTGCAGCGAACCGGGCTATAGAATCGGCGAATGCTCGCGATTCTCGTCCTCCTGGCCTTCCTCGGCGTCGCCGCCCTCTCGGCGGCCC
>JADZBR010000011.1 GCA_020852035.1 Caulobacteraceae bacterium | reverse complement strand
TGGTACATCGGGTCGGCGCCGCAGTGATAGTAGAACGCGCCCGGGTAGTTGGCGACGAAGGTGAACGTCTTCGTCTCGCCCGGCTTGATCGCCTCGAAATCCTTGATCACGTCGACCCGCGCGGCGTGCAAATCAATCGAGTGAGAATTCTTGTTCGCCGCATCGTTGGTGAGGGTGATGGTGACCCGGTCGCCTTCGGTGATACGAAGCACCGGGCCCGGGACCTGGCCCTCATAGGTCCAGGACGCCTGCATCGTGCCCTGATTATCGATCGGCAGATTCACTTCCTTCGCGGTCAGGTGAAGGTTGATGTCCTTCGCCGCCGCCGGCAAGGCGGCGCTCATCGCCAGCGCCGAGGCAGCCAGTAATGTCGCGAGTCTGAATTTAGAAGCCCCCATAGACGTCCCTCCTAGTTGGGTTTGGTGCACTTGCAGACGTGACCGAGATAGTCCGCCATCTTCTGGATCTGCTCTTCGGTGAAGACGGAGGACCAAGGCGGCATCAGAGCCGACTTGTTGACCGCAGCGCCGCCGTCACGGATGGCGCGGACGATCTCGTCACGCGGCAGCGACGCCATGCCGACCGGGTCGGCGTGGTCCCTGGGCTGGACCGACAGGCCGCCCGTGTTGACCCCTTTGCCGTTGCGGTTCACGCCGTGGCACTGGGCGCAGTAGGTGTCGTAAAGCCGCGCCGACGACTTGAAGTTCGCATCATCTTCGGCGGCGACCGGCTGGGCGCCGAGCACGACCGTCACGGCGGCGAGCGCGCCGGCGAGCATCCTGATCCTGGTCATTTTCCGGCCTTCAGCGTTGTGATGTAGGCGGTGATGCGCTGCAGGTCGGGGTCAGACAGGCCCAGGCGCGGCATCCAGACGAAGCGGTCGAACGCCTGCGGGTCCTTCATATAGGCCTGGACATAGTCCGGCTGCAGGCGGTCGCCGGCGTCGTAGAGCTGCGGTCCGGACACCCCGCCTTCGCCGCTCTTGTCCTGGTGGCAGGCGACGCAGCCACGGAGCTTGCCGAAGGCCAGCTTGCCCATCGCCAGATTGGCGCCTTCCCCCTTGTAGGCTCCCGGAGTCACGACGCCGTCGCCCTTCAGCGCCATGAGCGCGTCCGCCAGCTTGGCGGCGGTCGCGGCGTCGACCGCGGGGTGGGTCGGAAGGCTTGCGGTGTCGAGGGTGTCGCGAGGTTCGCCCGGTTTGGCGTGGTTGAACCACATGACGCCGCCAGGGCGGATGGTCGTGGGCTTCTGCAGCCACTTCACCAGCCAGTCGCGGTTGAATTTGGCGCCGGCGTACCAGAGGTCGGGGCCCTTGCGACTCCACAGCCGCTCGACCGAGGGAGCGGCGGGTTTCTCCAGGGCATGACAGGAACTGCACTGGGCCTTCAGGTCGGGCGCCGGCTGCGCGAGGGCGCTCCCGCCGAACGACAGGGCCAGGACGCCGGCCAAGAGGGGGAGAAGTCGCATGGCCGCCCCCTAAGCGATCGGCTCGCCCTTGAAGCGCGGATTGGGGTAGATCCCCAGCGGCTTACGCAGGCTCTCTTCGTAATAGAAATCCGGCACGAACTCCTTGTGCGCCCAGTGGTAGTAGGACTGGTCTCGCGGGATTCCCTCGTACTCGATCACCGTCATCACCCCGCCGTGCGGGGTATGGCCGTTCATGGTGTGATGATCGATATGGTCGTGGATCATCCAGCGCCCAGGATTGTCGCAGCGCCGGATGATGTCGTAGCGCTCGCCCGGCCCGACGAGCACCGTGTCGGCGTTGATCGGCGCGGGGAGGGGATGGCCGTCTTTGAAGGTGATCTGAAAGACGTGGCCGTGGATGTGGATGGAGTGGAACCCGCCGCCGGCGCCGAACAAACGCAGGCGGATCACATCGCCTTCCTTGACGCGGATCGGCTGCGTCTCAGGGAAAGATTTTCCGTTGATGGTGAAGTAGTCGAAGACGTCGCCCGGAATACCGCCCTGACCGGGCTTGTCGGCCCAGGCGGTGGCCCACTCCGAGAACATCAGGATGTAGTCGCCGGTGACCTCGCGTTCGATCGGCCGAGGGTTTTTCGGCTCGATGATGAGCGGGCCCCACATGCCGCGCGTGGCGACATGTTCGTTCACATTGACATGGCAGTGGTACCACATCGTGCCGGCGGGCTCGGCGACGAACTTGTAGGTGAAGGTGTCGCCCGGCTGGATGCCGAGCTGGGTCATGTCCGGGACCCCGTCCATCTCCCAGTTGCCGCGCTGGAGCAGCCCATGCCAATGGATCGTGTGGGGCAGCGTGGTGAGGTTGTTGATGACCGCCTCGACCTGATCGCCTTCCCGGATATGGAAGAGCGGTCCCGGAACCTGGCCGCCAAACGCGAAGGTGTGGAACGTCTGCTTCTCCACGAGGGTGATCCTCGTGTCTTCGATGTTCATCTCGAACCGATGAGACTGCGCGCTTGCCGCGCCCTTGCGCGCCTGCGGCTTCGCAGGCGCCGCCGCCGCTAGAACAGGTCCGGCCGCCGCCACGCCCATGGTCGTCAGTAAAGCCGAACGCCTCGTGAGGTCTTGCATCCCTCGCCCCCAAAGAAGTACGTGACATGCATGTTAGGACGCGATGCGCCTCAATTGCAATATCATAAATACTGCTTTGAGGGCGCACTCAAGGGGTCGTTTGCGGGAGGGGGCGGAATCCTACGCTAAGGATTTCGGCCAACGATATTCTCCCGTGAGATTGATGTGCTCCCATCCGAGCGGCGAGACATGGGTCAGCAGATCGGGCAATAGCAGTTT
>JADZBR010000010.1 GCA_020852035.1 Caulobacteraceae bacterium | reverse complement strand
TCGAAGCCGATCACGCCGCCGGCGAGGAGCGAACCGGCGACCGGCAGGATGAACAGGTGGATGGTTTGCAAGCGCGCCTCCCTTCAGCGGGTTGAACGCGCCAGACGGCGAAGCTTTCCCGGGCCGAGGCACGGGGCGCTCGTGACCCTTCTCCCCATGTGGGAGAAGGGACCTAGCCCGCGTACTTCTCCATCTCCTCGTCGGAGACTTCTTCGTTCGAATAGACCTGCTGCACATCGTCCTCGGCGTCGAGCGCGTCGTGCAGTTTCATCAATGTGCCCACCGGATCGCCGGTGAGCTCGACGGTCGACTGCGGCTTCCAGACGATGGCGGTGGACTTCGGATCGCCCAGCACCTTCGACATGGCGTCGGCCACCTCGTTCAGGTCCTCGAACTTCGTCCAGATCGTGTGGCCGGGCGCATCCTCGTAGATGTCCGGCTTTTCGAGGTCGCTTTCGACATCCTCGGCGCCGGCCTCGATGGCCGCTTCCATCACCGCGTCCTCCGAGCCCGCCTCGGCCGGGTAGATGATCCGGCCCACGCGGTCCCACATGAAGGTCACCGAACCGCTCTCGCCCAGCGCCCCGCCATGCTTGGCGAAGGCGGCGCGCACGCCGGCGGCGGCGCGGTTGCGGTTGTCGGTCAGCACCTCGACCACGAACTGGACGCCGCCGGGGCCGCGGCCCTCATAGCGGATCTCCTCCATCGCATCGACTTCGCCGCCGGCCGCCTTCTTGATCGCCCGGTCGATGTTGTCCTTGGGCATGGACTCGGCCTTGGCGTTGTTCACCGCCAGGCGCAGGCGCGGGTTCATGGCCGGGTCGGGCATGCCCGACTTGGCCGCGACGGTGATTTCCCGCGACAGGCGCGAGAACAGCTTGGAGCGCACCGCGTCGGCGCGTCCCTTGCGGTGCATGATGTTCTTGAACTTGGAGTGGCCGGCCATGAGTCCCGCTGCGGCGTCGTGAAGGATTTGCGCGGGTTCTAGCGGTCGCCGCGCCGCCGCGCCAGTCGGCGGAACCGGCGGCCCGCGAACGGATTAGGCGATGGCGGAGGTTGCAACGTCATGACCGTCATCGACCCCAAGGAAGACTTCCGGCCCGAGGAAGAACCCGACCCGGACATCGTCCGCTGGATGGAGCCGCGGCCGCTGGCCGTCTCGCGCCTGGGGGTTTCCACGGCCATCGCCGGAGCGTTCGCGCTGGGGGCGCTGAGCGCGGCGGTGATCGTGCTGCTGCCGCGGCGGGACTGATCTCCCCTCCCTCTTGCGGGGAGGGGTCGGGGGTGTAGGTGTCAGCTCAGGACTGGCCGAGTCTGGCGCAGGTCAGCCCTCTCCGGAGAGTCACAGGCCTACACCCCCACCCCAACCCCTCCCCGCCAGGGGGAGGGGCTCTTAGATCTCGATCCGCTCGACCTCGCCGCCGTCCAGCCGGAAGAAGGCGTCCTGCGGAACGTTCAGTTTCAGCGCCTCGTCCTTCGGCAGACAGGCGTAGAGCCCGCGCAGCACGCGGCTGGCGACGCCGTGGGTGACGGCGACGATGCGGCGCTCGGGCCGGCAGGCTTCGGCCAGCCAGTCGGCGAGACGCCCGGAGAAACCCGCGTAGCGCTCCCCGTCCGGCGAGGCGAAATACCAGTTCCAGCGGGTCAGGCCGTCGCGGGCGCCGGGCCAGGCGTGGTCGATATCTTCGCCGGTCAGGCCGTCCCAGGAGCCGAGGGTGACTTCGCGCAGGCCCTCGACCGCGACCGGCGCGGGCAGGCCGGCCACCTCGGCGATGATCTGCGCTGTCCGCCAGGCGCGGCCGAGAGGGCTGGCGACCAGTTCGAAGGACTCGGCGGCGGTCAGGTCGCGCAAGCGCTCGCCGACCGCGCGGGCCTGGGCTTCGCCGCGCGCGGTCAGCGGCGAGTCGAGCCCGCCCTGATAGCGGCCGGCGAGGTTGAACTCGGTCTCGCCGTGGCGGACGAGGTAGATCACCGCTTGCGGCGCACCACCGGGTGGGAGCTGGAGAGCCCGCCGTCCACCGCGATGGCCTGGCCGTTGACGTAGGAGGCGTCGTCGGAAGCCAGGAACAGGGCCATGTGGGCGATCTCGTCGGGCACGCCGCCGCGGGTGAGGGGATTGAGCTGGCCGATCTTGTCCTCGGTGCCGCGCTGGCGGGCGCCTTCGAAGATGGGCCGGGTCATGCCGGTCTCGATCAGGCCCGGGCAGACCGCGTTCACGCGCACGCCGGTGCCGTAGAGTTCGTTGGCCGAGGTCATGGCCAGGCTCATCACCCCGGCCTTCGAGGCCGAATAGGGCAGGCCGCCGGCGCCGGAGCGGATGCCGGCCACCGAGGCCGTGCAGACGATCGAGCCCTTGCCGTTCGGGATCATGGCGGCGCTGGCGTGCTTCACCATCAGGAACGGACCGATCAGGTTGATCCGCAGGATCTCGGCCCAGTGGGCGGCGTCCTGCTCGGGCACCGGCACCCAGCCGCCGGAGATCCCGGCGTTGGCGAAGGCGACGTCAAGGCGGCCGTATTCGCTGACGGCGCGCTCCACGAGCGACTTCACGAACGCCTCGTCGCCCGCGTCGCCGACCATCGCCACGGCCTTGCCGCCCGCGTCGGCGACCGCCTTGGCGGTGTCGTTCACGGCCTCGACGCGGTCGGCGATGACCAGCTTGGCGCCCTCGCGGGCGAACAGCAGCGCGCTGGCCCGGCCGATACCGCTCGCCGCGCCGGTGATGACGGCCGAGCGGCCTTCGAGACGTCCCATGATCTGTTTCCTTGCGCTGACCGGCGCCCATACCCCCGATCATCTCCGCGAAAGCGGGGACCCAGGTGCTTTATCGAAGGGCGTCGGCGTCTCCTGTTGAACAAAAAAGGCCTGGGTCCCCGCTTTCGCGGGGATGAGCGGAATTAGAGAGCGATCAGGCCGCCCGCTTCGCGGCCGCCGTGATGGCGTCGACGAAGGTGTCGTAGAGCGCCGGCGGCAGGTCGTGGCCCATGCCGGGCACGATGCGCAGCTCCGCGCCGGGGATGCTGGCGGCCGTGTGCTCGCCGCCGGAGACCGGGATCAGCGGATCGTCCGCGCCGTGCAGCACCACGGTCGGCGCGGTGATTCCCTTCAGGCGCGGCGTGCGGTCGCCGGTGGCGCGCACGGCGGCCATCTGGCGGGCGACGCCGGCCGGGTTGTAGGCCCGGGCCTGCTCGGCGATCGTCCGTTCGCGCAGTTCGGCGTCGGTCCAGGGGTAGGCCGGGCTGCCGATGACGCGGGCGTTCTTCACGCCGTGGGCGACGAAGGCTTCGAGATCGGCGGTCGGATCGGGTGCGCGGGCGGTGAGCACCGCGAACGCCTCCGGCGTCGCCTGCGGCAGGGACGGATCGCCGCTGGTCGACATGATCGAGGTCAGCGAGCGCACCCGCCGCGGATGGTCGGCCGCGACCAGTTGCGAGATCATGCCGCCCATCGAGACCCCGGCGACATGGGCCGCCTCGACGCCCAGCGCATCGAGCACGCCGACGGCGTCGGCGGCCATGTCCTCGACGCGATAGGCGTCACCGTCCTTCAACCAGGTGGAGAGGCCGACGTCGCGGTTGTCCATGCGGACAACGTGATAGCCCTGGGCGACCAGCTTCTCGCAGAAGGCGACCGGCCAGCGGGTCATCTGCGAGCCGAGGCCGTTGATCAGCAGGATCGTCTCGTTCGCCGGATCGCCGAAGGTCTCGTATTCGATCTCGACGCCGTTCGCCTTGGACCTGGGCATCTGGGTTTCCTTGTATGCGCGCAACATTCCGTCGCGGACGGGCCTTGCGTGGTTCGAGACGCGCTACGCGCTCCTCACCATGACTAAGGGTTTTGCTGACCTAGTCATCCTGAGAAAGCCGCGAAGCGGGCGTCTCGAAGGACGCACGGCCGGCCCACGACAGGGTCACGGGATCAGCAGCACGCGGCCGACGGCCTTGCGGCTTTCGATATATTCGTGGGCGGCGGCGGCCTCGGAGAGCGGGAACTCGCGGTCGATCACCACCTTCAGCTCGCCCCTGGCGGCCTCGTCGATCAGCCGCTGGATATTGGCCTGCACCCGGTCGGTGTTGATCTCCGCGCCCAGGAAGACGCCCGACAGCGAGCGGTTGCCGCCCATCATCGAGCCCACGTCCACCTTCATCGGCTCGCGGCCGGCGGCGCCGACCATCGAGACCCGCCCGCGATAGCCGAGCGACAGGATCGAGCCTTGCAGGGTGGAGCCGCCGACGCTGTCGACCACCAGGTCGACGCCCTTCTTG
>JADZBR010000009.1 GCA_020852035.1 Caulobacteraceae bacterium | reverse complement strand
GTGCTGAAGGCCAGGAAGCCTTCGTTCAAGATGATCGCGGTGGAGCCGGAAGCCTCGCCGGTGCTCTCCGGCGGCCCGCCCGGCCCGCACAAGATCCAGGGCCTGGGCGCCGGCTTCGTGCCCGCCAACGTCGTCCGGGGCGTGATCGACGAGGTGATCCAGGTCTCCAACGACGACAGTTTCGCGATGGCCCGCAAGGCGGCCAAGGTGGAGGGCATCCCGGTGGGCATCTCCTCCGGCGCGGCCCTGGTGGCGGCCTTCGACCTCGCCAGCCGCGACGAATGGGCCGGCAAGCAGATCGTCACCATCATCCCGAGCTTCGCCGAGCGCTACCTCTCGACGGCCCTGTTCGAGGGGCTTTGAGCCGCAGCGCCGCCGTCGTCGGCTGCGGCGTCGGCGGCATGGCCGCCGCCCTGGCGCTGGCGCGCCGGGGCTGGGAGGTGACCCTGCTGGAAGCCTTCGCCGAGCCCCGGCCGCTGGGCTCGGGCCTGCTGCTGCAGCCTACCGGCCTGAAGGCGCTCGACTTCCTCGGCCTCGGCGAGGCGGTGCGGGCGAAGGGCGCGCCGATCGACCGCCTTTTCGGCCGCACCGCCCAAGGCCGCACGGTGATCGACATGCGCTACGCCGATTGGCGAGCGGACGCCCAGGGGCTCGGCGTGCATCGCTCAAGCCTCTTTGGAGCGCTGCATGAGGCGCTCGCCCCCGCCGGCGTGACCGTGAAGACCGGCGTCGAGGTGACCGCCCTCGCCGATCCCGCGCGGCCCCGCCTGCGGGATGCGGCCGGCGGCGAGCACGGCCCCTTCGACCTGGCTGTGATCGCCGACGGCGCGGCCTCGCGCCTGCGCGGCGCGCTGCACCCCCGCGCCCGCGCGCCGGTCTACCCGTGGGGCGCGGTCTGGGGGAACGCCCGCGACCCCGAGGGCCGCTTCGCCGGGGTGCTGGCGCAGATCTACGACCGGGCGGAGGTGATGATCGGCGCCCTGCCGATCGGGCTCGGGCCCGATGCGGCGCGGGGCCCGCTGGTCAGCCTCTTCTGGTCGCTGCCGGTGGCGCGGCAGGACGTCTTCTTCGCCGATGGCCTGGAGGACTGGCGGGACCGCATCGGCCGCTACTGGCCGGAGGCCCGCCCGCTGTTCGACCAGCTCGACCACGCCGGTCTCTCGCGGGCGGTCTACCGCGACGTCTCGGCCGGCCGCTGGAACCAAGGCGCCTGCACCCTGCTGGGCGACGCCGCCCACGGCACAAGCCCGCAGCTGGGCCAGGGCGCGAACCTGGCGCTGATCGACGCCGTGGAACTAGCCGAGCGACTCGCCGAACCCCGACCGGTCCCGGTCTCGCTGGGCCGGTTCCAGGCCGAACGACGGCGGCACACCGCCCTCTACCAGCTGCTCTCGCGCGCCCTGACACCGCTGTACCAATCGAGCGGCGGCTTCTGGTCGGCGGTGCGGGACTGGGTCTATGCGCCGGTCTCGATGTGGCCGGGGGTGCGGCGGCTGGGGGCGCACTTCCTGGTCGGCGCGGTGCGGCTGGGCCGCTGGCCGGCGGGGCTGAAGCCGTGAGCGACGTCTTCGACGCGGCCAAGCGCTCGGACGTGATGCGCCGGGTGAAGGCCAAGGGCACCACGCCGGAACTCAAGGTGCGCCGCCTGCTGACCCGCCTCGGCGCCCGCTACCGCCTGCACCGCAAGGACCTGCCCGGCTCGCCGGACATCGTGCTGCCGGGCCGCCGGCTGGCGATCTTCGTGCACGGCTGCTTCTGGCATGGCCACGACTGCGCGCGCGGATCGCGCGTGCCCAAGGCCAACCGCGACTACTGGGTCGCCAAGGTGGCGCGCAACCGGGCGCGCGACGCCCGCAACCTGGAAGCCCTCGCCGGGCAAGGCTGGCGGGTCGAGACGATCTGGGAATGCGAGATGAAGGACGAGGCGGCGCTGGCCGGCCGGCTCAAGGCGCTTCTGGCGACCTAGGTTCAAGGCTAAGCTTCGCCGACCCACGACCCCCCGGGGCGAACGAAGAGGGCCGCATGAGCCCGAGGAATCTGCTGGTCGTGCTCTATGTGCACGACATGGCCCGCGCGGTGGCCTTCTACCGCGACGGGATCGGGCTGGAGGTGGCGGCGCAGTCGCCCGGCTGGTCGCTGCTGCGATGTGGCGACGCCTCGATCGGCCTGCACCACATCCACGCCGGCGTCACCGAGCGGCCCGTGCCCTACGCGGGACTGAATCTGGAGGTCGACGATCTCGATGCGGCGATCGCGCGCGCGGTCGAGCACGGCGCAAGCCTGACCGAGATCCGCGAGCCGGAGCCGCGCGTGCCGGTGCGGCTCGGCGTGCTGGTCGACCCGGACGGCAACGGCTTCGAGCTGCGCCGCCAGCTCGGCTGAGCGGTCAGGCCGGCTCGCCCCCCTTCAGTCGTAGCGCCGAAACCTTCCCCCAGGATGGGGGAAGTGGCCTGAGATCGCGTAGCGAGCGAAGGTCGATGGGGGAAGCCCGTGCTTCCTCTCAGACCTCCCCCATCGACCCTCGGCTTCGCCTTCGGGCCACTTCCCCCGTACCGGGGGAAGGTTGGGGCTCGACCACGACCTCGGTCTTCACCGAATTGGCGATGAAACAGGCCTCGTGCGCGGCGTGGTGCAGTTCGGCCAACCCGTCGGCGTCGGGCTCCGCGCCGGTCCATTCCACGCGAGGCCGCAGAGTGACACGGGTCATCGCCTCCTGACCGGCGGCGTTCCGGCCCATGACGCCCTCGGCCTCGTCGACATAGCTGACGGCGACAAAGCCGGCCTCGCGGGCTTTGTGCAGGAACCAGAGCATGTGGCAGTTCGCCAGCGAGGCGGTGAACAGCTCCTCCGGGTCCGCCGCCGCCTCCACCGACCAGGGCAGGGGCACCACGTGCGGCGAGGACGACGCCGGCACCATGAGGCCGCCGTCGAACGTCAGGGTGTGGCCGCGGCTGTAGCGGCCGCGCAGGAAGTCCTCGCCGTCGCGCAGGCGCCAGTCGACGCGGGCGCGGTAGGCGGCCATCTCAGAAGGCCTCGGCGTCCAGCGCCATCAGGGTCGCCGCGCCGGTCTTGAGCTTGGCCAGGTGCGCGGCGGCGTCGGGCAACACGCGCTCGACGTAGTAGCGGGCGGTGGTGAGCTTGGTCGCGTAGTAGGGGTCGCCATCGCCCGCCTTGGCCAGCGCCAGCTTGGCGATCTGCGCCCACATGTAGGCCAGCGCCGTCAGGCCGAAGAGGTGCATGTAGTCGGTGGAGGCCGCGCCGGCGTTGTCGGGGTTGGCGAGGCCGTTCTGCATCAGCCACAGGGTGGCCTCCTGCAGCTGCGCCTTGGACTGAGCGAGGCCATCGACGAAGGGCTTCATCTCGTCCGAGGTCTCGGCATCGACGAAGGCGTCGACCTCGGCGAAGAAGGTCATCGCCGCCCGCCCGCCGTCCGCCGCCAGCTTGCGGCCGACCAGGTCGAGGGCCTGCACGCCGTTGGTCCCCTCGTAGATCAGGGCGATGCGGCAGTCGCGCAGGTACTGGCTGACCGGGAAGTGCTCGGTGAAGCCGGAGCCGCCGTGCACCTGCATGGCGTCCGAGCAGACCTTGAAGCCCCGGTCGGTGAGGAAGCCTTTCACCACCGGCGTCATCAGGGCCATGTAGTCGCGGCCCTTCTGCTGCACCGCCTCATCGTCGCTCGCGTGCGCGAGGTCGCCGTGCAGGGCGGTCCAGAAGAGGAAGGCCCTGCCGCCTTCGATCACCGCCCGCGCATCCATCAGCATCCGCCGCACGTCGGGATGGACGATGATCGGGTCGGCCGGCCCGTCCGGGTTCTTCGGCCCGGTGAGCGAGCGACCCTGCAGGCGCTCCTTCGCGAAACTCGCGGCGGCCTGATAGGCCGCCTCGGCCTGGGCGATGCCCTGCATGCCGACGCCGATCCGCGCCTCGTTCATCATCACGAACATCAGCCGCAGGCCCTGGTTCTCCTCGCCGACCAGCCAGCCCTGCGCCTCTTCGTGACGGATCACGCAGGTGGCGTTGCCGTGGATGCCCATCTTCTCTTCGAGGCCGTCGCAGAAGACGCTGTTGCGCGCACCCGGCTTGCCGTCGGCGTCCGGAATGAACTTCGGCACGATGAAGAGGCTGATGCCGCGCACGCCGGCCGGCGCGCCCTCGATGCGGGCCAGCACCAGGTGGACGATGTTGTCGGTGAGGTCGTGCTCGCCGCCGCTGATCCAGATCTTCTGGCCGCTGATCCTGTAGCTGCCGTCGCCGGCCGGCGCCGCTTTTGTGCGCAGCAATCCGAGGTCCGTGCCGCAATGCGGCTCGGTGAGGTTCATGGTTCCGCCCCACTCGCCGGAGACCAGCTTGGGCAGGTAGCGCGCCTTGAGTTCGTCGGAGCCGCCGTTCAGCAGCGCCGAATAGGCGCCGTGCGTCAGGCCCGGATACATGGAGAAGGCCATGTTGGCCGCCGAACTCATGTCGGAGAAGGCCAGGTTCACCACATGCGGCAGGCCCTGGCCGCCATAGGCCGGCTCGGCCCCCAGCGCCGGCCAGCCGCCCTCGACGAGCTGGGCGTAGGCTTCCTTGAAGCCCGCCGGCGTCTTGACGCTGTGGTCCGGGCTCCAGACGCAGCCCTCCTTGTCGCCCACCGGGTTCAGCGGCGCGAGCACCTCGGAGGTGAAGCGCGCCGCCTCCTTAAGGATCTGCCCGACGACGTCCATCGACGCCTCGGAGAACCCCGGCAGGTTGGCGTAGCGGCCGATGTCCAGCCATTCGCCGAGAATGAACTGGTAGTCGCGAACCGGCGGTGTGTAGGTCATGCCGCCTTGCTAGAGCGCGTCAGGCGCGAGTGGAAGCCGCTTCCGCCGGCTAACGCGCTCTATTCCCTTGGGTCTCAGTGGTTGTGATGGGCGCCGTCGAGGCGTTCGCGCAGCACCTTGTTGTAGGCTTCCGCGCTCGGCAGCAGGTCGGGCCGGGTGGCGGCCAGCATCTGCTCCAGCCGCTCGACGGACTCGCGCAGGGTCTCGATGGCCCCGTCGATGTCCTCGCGCTGGCTTTCCAGGGCGAGAATCCGCTCGCGGAACTTGACCAGCATCTTGGCCGACTGCTGGGCGTTGCCGTCGTTGACGTCGTAGAGATCCATGATCTCGCCGATCTCGTTCAGCGACAGGCCCACGCGCTTGCCGCGCAGGATCATGATCAGCCGCGCCCGGTCCTTGTAGGAATAGACCCGGTTCATGCCGTCGCGCGCCGGCGTCAGCAGCCCCTTGTCCTCATAGAAGCGCAGGGCGCGCGGGGTGACTTTGAACTCCAGGCAAAGCTGGCGGATGGTGAAGGTGCGGTTCAGGCGCCGCAGGTCGCTCGGCATGGTCGCCTCCCTAAGGCTGATGTCCGGCGCGACCATCTATTCCTTTGACGTAAACGTCAACCTGCACCGTTGACGCTCACGTCAACACAACCCCGTGAGCACAATTTAGACGTGTGGTTGGTGGCAAGGCTTTCTTAGGCATGTTTCGGTCGCGCCGGCTGAGGGAGGACGGTGATGGGCGCAACCGGCGTGATGGAGCTGACGCCCGTTCTGGTGCTCTGCGGCCTGCTGGGTCTGGCTACTGCCGGCGCAGCCTTCCGTGGCGCGGCGGCGGAGCACACCGGGGTGGTGATCTTCAGCCTGGCCTGGATGGCCTCGCTGATCGTCGACATGCTGCTGCCGGCCGGCCAATCGGCGGCGCCGCTCCTGCTGATCGACGCCGGCCTCTTGCTCGGCCTGATCGCCCTGGCCTGGAAGTCGCCCCGGCCCTGGCCGGTCTGGGCGGCGGGGTTCCAGCTGCTGTCGATCGCGGTGGGCGGCGCCTATCTCATGCGGCCCGAACAGGTCGGCCTGCCGGCCTACTGGACTGCCTCCGAATGGGCCGGCTACGCCGCAGCGGCTTGCCTGGCCGTCGGCGCCTGGATGGGCGAGCGTCAGCCGCAGGAGGATTGAGCCGCCCCCCGCGCGTCATCGCCGGACTTGTTCCGGCGACCCATGGACGCTGGCGACTCAGGCGCGAACCCAGCCGTGCGGTGTTCATAGGCCCGCGGAACAGGTCCGCGGGTGACGAGGTATGTGGGCACAACCCTCATGGCATGGGCTTATAGGTTTACATTCCTACGGCCTAGGCCTATTTTCCTGTAGGCGAAGCTCCGGAGGCGCGCGTGGCCGCCCTGTCGCATCATGAGGTCTGGTCGGCGATCGACGCGCTCGCGGCGCGCTTCGACATGACGCCCTCGGCGCTGGCCAGGGTGGCCGGCCTCGATCCCACCAGCTTCAACCGCTCCAAGCGCTTCACCGGCGAGGCGGCCGAACGCCCCCGCTGGCCGACCACCGAGAGCCTGGCCAAGATCCTTTCCGCCACCGGCGTCAGCTTCTCCGAGTTCGCCGCCCTCGCCGACGGCGGCCGTGCGCCCCGGCCGCGCGGCGTGCCGCTGATCGGCTTCGCCCAGGCCGGCTCGGACGGCTTCTTCGACGACGCCGGCTTCCCGGTCGGCCAGGGCTGGGACGAAGTGGGCTTCCCCGGCCTGGCGGAAGAGGGCGTCTACGCCCTGGAGATCGCCGGCGACTCCATGTCCCCGGTCTATCGCGACGGCGACCGCATCGTCGTCTCGCCGACCACCGAACCGCGCCGCGGCGACCGGGTGGTGGTCAAGACGGTCGACGGCGAGGTGATGGCCAAGGAGCTGGCGCGCATCACCGCCAAGCAGGTGGAGCTGAAATCCCTCAACGCCGCCTATGCCGACCGGGTGATCGAGCGCCGGGACCTGGCCTGGATCGCCCGCATCCTCTGGGCCAGCCAGTAGATCGCTGAACGGCCCTGCGTGGTTCGAGACGCGGCTCCGCCGCTCCTCACCATGACTAGGTTTGTGAGCGCTCTGCTGACCTGGTCATCCTGAGGGCCCGCGAAGCGGGTGTCTCGAAGGACGCACGGCCAAGCCGCTGGCTTCAGATCAGCCGCTCGGTAGCCTTGGCGGGCTCTACCCCCTAAACCTGCGGTCGCAATGGCTTCCTCCGCCGCGCCGCCGCCGCTCGACGACCGCCCGCTGGCGCCGGGGCTCTATGTGGTGGCCACCCCCATCGGCAACCTGCGGGACATCACCCTCAGAGCCCTCGACGTGCTGGCCCAGGCCGACCTCGTCCTGGCCGAGGACACCCGTGTCACCGCCAAGCTGCTGCGCGCCTTCGGCCTTTCGGCGAAGCTGGAGCGCTACGACGAACACGGCGCCGAGCGCACCCGGCCCAAGGCGCTGGCGGCCTTGGCCGAGGGCGCACGGGTGGCGCTGGTCTCCGACGCCGGCACCCCGCTGATCTCCGACCCCGGCTACCGGCTGGTGCGCGAGGCGTGGGAACAGGGCGCCACCGTCTATCCGATCCCCGGCGCCTCCTCGGTGATGGCCGCCCTGAGCGCGGCGGGCCTGGCCACCGACCGCTTTCTCTTCGCCGGCTTCCCGCCGCCCAAGAGCGGCGCCCGGCGCACCTTCCTCGAGGGCCTGGCCGAAACCCGCGCCACCCTGGTGTTTTTCGAAGGCGGCTCGCGCCTGGCCGCCAGCCTGGCCGACATGGCCGCCGTCTTCGGCCCGCGCGAGGCGGTGGTGGCCCGCGAACTCACCAAGCTGCACGAGACCATCCTGCGCGGCCCGCTGCCCGAACTGGCCGCCGACCCGCGCTTCGAGGCGCCCAGGGGCGAGCTGGTGGTGCTGGTCGGCCCCGGCGAGGCGCGCGAGGCGACCGAGGCCGAGGTCGAAGCCGCTCTCACCGAAGCTCTCTCGCGCCTGCGCCCGACCGAGGCCGCCGCCGAGGTCGCCAAAGCCTTCGGCCTGAAGCGCCGCGACCTCTACCAACGGGCGCTGACCCGCAAATGACCGCCGCCCGCAGCCGGCGGGGTCTCGCCGCGCGGCTCTCCGGCCGCCGGGCCGAGGTGGTCGCCGCGCTCTGGCTGATGCTGAAGGGCTACCGCATTCTCGGCTTCCGGCTGAAGACGCCGCAGGCGGAGATCGACCTCCTGGCCCGGCGCGGGAACATCCTGGCGGTGGTCGAAGTCAAACAGCGCATGAGCCTGCTCAACGCCGCCGAGGCCGTCGGCCACGACCAGCGCCAGCGTCTGCGCCGCGCCGGCGCGGCCATCGCCGCCCGCAGAACGTCGCTGAAAGGTGCGACGGTAAGACTCGACCTCGTCGCCTTGGCGCCCGGACGCCTGCCGCGTCATAGTCCCGACGCATGGAGAGGCGGGTGAGTCGTCGGCCGTGATGAACCGTCAGGAAGCCGAAGACGCCCTGCGCCGCGCGGCCGACGCCGGCGAGGGCGACGCCTTCCCCCTGTTCGAGGCGGCCATCGCCTTCGCCGTCCATGAGAACCCCGAGCGCAACCCCGCCGAGGTCCGCGCCTTCGTCGACGCCGGCGTCGAGCGGCTCTCCCAGCGGCTGGGCGCCGAATCCCCCGAGGAGGCGCTGGCCGAGACCATGGCCGGCGACCTGCGGCTGGGCGGCGACCTCATCACCTACGACCACCCGGACAACGCCGACGTCATCGCCGTCTGCGAGCGGCGCAAGGGCCTGCCGGTGGCGCTCGGCGTCTTCTATCTGCACGTGGCGCGCAAGTGCGGGCTCAACGTCAGGGGCGTCGACTTCCCCGGCCACTTCCTGCTGCGCATCGAGACCAGCGAAGGCCCGCTCGCCCTCGACCCGTTCAGCGAAGGCCGCGTGGTCCTGCCCTCCGAACTTACCCGCCGGGCGCTGCACGCCGGCCTCACCCCCAACGTCGCCGACCGCCTCGACCGCTTGATGGCCCCGGTCAGCGACCGCGCGGTGCTGATCCGCCTGCAGAACAACATCTTCGCCCGCGCCAGCCAGCGCGCCGACTACGCCCGCGCCGAACGCGCCGCCCTGCGCCGCGCCCTGCTCGATCCCGCCGACCACCGCCCCTGGCTCGACGTCGCCGCCGCCCGCGAGGGCCAGGGCGCGCTCGCCGGCTGCCTGCAGGCCCTCGGGCGCGCGGCGGAGCTCGACGGCGGCGCGGCGCTGGCCGCGCGGGCCGCGCGCGAGCGGGTGCGGTTGAAGCTGAACTAGCCTCCCCTCCCC
>JADZBR010000008.1 GCA_020852035.1 Caulobacteraceae bacterium | reverse complement strand
CCCAGATCCCGATGATCAGGAACATCGGGATCAGCCCGCCCTCGAAGAACAGGTAGAAGAGGATCAGGTCGAGCGCGCAGAAGACGCCGATCACCAGGGTCTCGAGGACCAGGAAGGCGACCATGTACTCGATGACCCGCTTCTCGACGCTCTCCCACGAGGCGGCGATGCAGATCGGCAGCAGGAAGGCGGTCAGGAGCACGAACAGCACCGAAATGCCGTCCACGCCCATGCGGTAGTGCAGGCCCGCAAACCAGGCGTAATCCTCCACGAACTGGAAGCCAGGATTGGCCGGATCGAACTGGGCGACCAGCAGGATCGAGAGCGCGAACACCGCCAGCGTGGTGGCGAAGGCGATCCACTTGGCGGCGTTCACCGTGGCCGGCGCGTCGGGCCTGGAGGCCAGCCGCAGGAGAAGGATCGCCGCGACGCCGATCAGCGGCGCGAAGGTGATGAGGGAGAGAAGGCCGGTCACGATACGGTCCTCACGCCCAGGCCCAGAGCGCGAAGCTGAGGAGGCCCGCGACCCCCAGCAGCATCACGAAGGCGTAGTGGTAGACATAGCCGGTCTGCAGCCGGCCGGTGCGGCGGCCCAGCGCGTAGGAGACGGCCGAGACGCCGTCGGGGCCTAGCCCGTCGATGATCTTCTTGTCGCCGCCCTTCCAGAAGAGGTCGCCCAGGAACTTGGCGCCGCGCACGAAGGTCGCCTGGTAGAGCTCGTCGAAGAACCATTTGTTGTAGAAGAACAGGTAGAGCGGCCCGCCGCGCGCGGCGAGCTTCGCCCCCAGACCTTCCTTCACCAGGTAGACGTAGGCCGCCACCAGCGTGCCGCCGACCGAGAACACCAGCGGCGACCACAAGACCCAGGTCGGCACATGGTGGGCGTGCTCCAGCACATGGTTGGTCGGGGCGGAGAAGATGGCGCCGCGCCAGAACTCGGCCTGATGGTGGCCGAAGAAGTAGTCGTAGAAGACGAAGCCCGCCGCGATCGCGCCGACCGAGAGCACCACCAGCGGCAGCAGCATCACCCAGGGGCTCTCGTGCGGCTTGTGGTCGTGGCCATGATCGTCGTGGGCCTCGGCCTGGGCGCCCGGCGCATGGTCGTCGTGACCGTGGGCCTCGTGGCCGTGGTCGCCCCAGCGGGCGTGGCCGTTGAAGGTGAAGAAGGCCAGGCGCCAGGAGTAGAAGGCGGTCAGGCCCGCGACCAGGAGGCCGATCACGAAGGCGAAGTAGGCGATGCCGTTCTGCGTGCCCGCCGCATAGGCCGCCTCGATGATCGCGTCCTTCGAATAGAAGCCGGCGAAGCCCAGATGCACCCCGGGGATGCCGAGGCCGGTGATGGCGATGGTGCCGATGGTCATGGCCGCGAAGGTGACCGGCAGGAATTTCGCCAGCGCCCCGTAGCGGCGCATGTCCTGCTCGTGGTGCATGCCGTGGATCACCGAGCCGGCGCCCAGGAACAAGAGCGCCTTGAAGAAGGCGTGGGTGAACAGGTGGAACATCGCCGCCTGATAGGCCCCGACGCCGGCGGCGAAGAACATATAGCCGAGCTGCGAGCAGGTCGAATAGGCGATCACCCGCTTGATGTCGTTCTGCGTCAGGCCGACGGTGGCGGCGAACAGCGCGGTCACCGCCCCGATCACCGTGACGATGTTCTTGGCCACGGGGGCGTACTCGAACATCGGCGAGAGCAGGCACAGCATATAGACGCCGGCGGTCACCATCGTCGCCGCGTGAATCAGCGCCGAGACCGGCGTCGGGCCCTCCATCGCGTCCGGCAGCCAGGTGTGCAGGAAGAACTGCGCCGACTTGCCCATCGCGCCGATGAAGAGAAGGAAGCAGGCGATGTCCACCAGGTGGAACGACTGGCCGGCGAACACCCAGCTGCGGCCGGCCGCACCGGCGATCTGCGGGAAGAGCTCGGCGAACTGGATGGTCCCGAAGGCCCAGAACACCGTCATGATGCCCAGGGCGAAGCCGAAGTCGCCGACCCGGTTGACCACGAAGGCCTTGATGGCGGCGGCGTTGGCGCTGGGTTTCTTGAACCAGAATCCGATCAGCAGGTAGGAGGCGACCCCCACCCCTTCCCAGCCGAAGAACAGCTGCATGAAGTCGGCGGCGGTGACCAGCGCCAGCATGGCGAAGGTGAAGAACGACAGGTAGGCGAAGAACCGCGGCTTGTCCGGGTCTTCGGCCATGTAGCCCCAGCTGTAGACGTGGACGAGGGCCGAGACCGTGGTCACCACGATCAGCATGACAGCGCTGAGCGCATCGATGCGGATCGACCAGTTGGACTGGAAGTCGCCGACGTTGATGAACGGGGCGAGCGTGACGGTGAACGGCTCCAGGTGCGCCCAGGTCCACTGGCCGAAAACGTACCAGGAGAGCGCGCAGGCCAGCAGCAGCGCGCCGGTGGTCACGCTCATGGACAGCGTGTCGCCGATGCGGCGGCCGAACAGGCCCGCGATCAGCGAGGCGACGAAGGGCGCCAGAACAATCGTGGTTACAATCGCTTCCACGTTATCGCGCCTCGCCCCAAATTTCGCTCATCCCCGCGAACGCGGGGACCCAGTTCTGTCCAGCCCGCGCCAGCGCCTTTCGACAAAAAGCCTGGGTTCCCGCGTTCGCGGGAATGATCGGAAGGGAATGGATGGATCGCACCGCCCTACCCCTTCATCACGGAGGCGTCGTCCACGGCGATGTCGCCGCGGTTGCGGAAGAAGGTGACCAGGATGGCCAGGCCCACGGCGGCCTCGGCGGCCGCGACGGTCAGCACGAACATGGCGAAGATCTGCCCCACCACGTCGTGCAGATAGACGCTGAAGGCCACCAGGTTGATGTTCACCGCGAGCAGGATCAGCTCGATCGACATCAGGATGACGATGATGTTCTTGCGGTTCACGAAGATGCCGAAGACGCCGATCGTGAACAGGATGGCGGCGACCGCCAGATAGTTGGGCAGGCCGATCATTCCTCGATTCCCTGCCCCGGCTTGATCTGCACCACGCGCATCCCGGTCCTGGGCGAGCGGGCCACCTGGTCGGCGATCACCTGACGGCGCACGGTCGGCTTGTGGCGCAGGGTCAGCACGATCGCGCCGATCATGGCGACCAGCAGCACCAGGCCCGCCGCCTGGAAGAAGTAGACATAGTCCGTATAGAGCACCCGGCCGATCGCCTCGGCGTTGGTCACGTCCGTGGCCGGCAGGGGCGCATCGTTGGCCGCCGCCGCGCCGGTGTTGGCCACGGTGGTGGCCACCACCACCATCTCCACGGCGAGGACGCCGGCGATCAGACCGCCGATCGGCATGTAGCGCGCAAAGCCCTGGCGCAGGGCCGCGAAGTCGACGTCGAGCATCATGACGACGAACAGGAACAACACCGCCACGGCGCCCACGTAGACGACCACCAGCAGCATCGCCAGGAACTCCGCGCCCATCAACACGAACAGCCCGGCCGCCGAGAAGAACGCCAGAATCAGGAACAGCACCGAGTGCACGGGGTTGCGCGCCGAGACCACCAGGAACCCGGCTGCGACGGTCACCACCGCCAACAGGTAGAATGCGATCGCCTGCAATGCCAGTCGCTGAAATCCCGCTCCTATCCCCAGTTCGTCATGGCCGGGCTTGTCCCGGCCACCCATGCACACGGACCTCGCCGGTGGTCATGGGTCCTCGCGACAAGCGCGAGGATGACGGCGTGTTTGAATCACCGCCCAAGAAAAGCGCCCTCCCCTTATCGGTAGGGCGCGTCCAGTTCCAGATTCTTCGCGATCACCTGCTCCCAACGGTCGCCGTTTTCGAGCAGACGCTGCTTGTCGTAGTAGAGTTCCTCGCGGGTCTCGACCGCGAACTCGGTGTTCGGCCCCTCGACGATGGCGTCCACCGGGCAGGCTTCCTGGCACAGGCCGCAGTAGATGCACTTCACCATGTCGATGTCGTAGCGCGTGGTGCGCCGGCTGCCGTCGTCACGCGGCTCGGCCTCGATGGTGATGGCCTGGGCCGGGCAGACGGCTTCGCACAGCTTGCAGGCGATGCAGCGCTCTTCCCCGTTGGGATAGCGGCGCAGGGCGTGCTCGCCGCGGAAGCGCGGGCTCTGCGGGTTGCGCTCGTTCGGGTAGATCACGGTCGCCTTGGGCCGGATCATATACTTCATCGCCAGGCCGAAGGCGCCGGCGAAGTCCAGGAGGGCCGCCCCTTTGATGGCTTGTCCGATCCGGCTCATCCTACTTCCTCACGCAACGCCAGGCGTCGAGACGCTGGGGGTTGCCCTCGGCGGCCAGCTGCAGCTCGCCGCCCTGGTCCACACATTTGGCCCGCGCCCGGGCGAGCGCGTCGTAGTTCGCCTCATAGGTCTCGGCCGTGCTGCAGGCCGAGAGCGCCAGCGCCAGGATCATGCCTGCGGCCCTCACCCGGTCACCGCCCCGCCGTAGACCCGCCAGCCGGCGACCACGGCCACCGCCACCAGGCTGATCGGCAGGAACACCTTCCAGCCCAGCCGCATCAGCTGGTCGTAGCGGTAGCGGGGCACGATCGCCTTCGCCATCGCGAACAGGAAGAAGAAGAAGATCAGCTTGGCGAAGAACCACAGGAACCCGAAGAAGCTGGCCAGGGTCGGCGACCAGTCGGCCGTGAACGGCGTCGGGAACGGCGCCTGCCATCCGCCGAAGAAGAGGATGGTGATCAGCGCGCACATCAGCACGATGTTGGCGTACTCGCCGATCATGAACAGCAGGTACGGCGTCGAGGAATATTCGACCTGGTAGCCCGCGACGAGCTCGCTCTCGGCCTCCGGCAGGTCGAAGGGCGGGCGGTTGGTCTCGGCCAGGGAGGAGATGAAGAAGATCACGCTCATCGGGATCATGATCAGCGCCAGCGGCAGGTTCTTCAGCCCGCCCCCGAGGAAATTCCAGTTCCAGAAGCCGCCGGCCTGCAGCTCGACGATCTCGCGCAGGTTCAGGGTGCCGGCGAGCAGGATCACGGTGATGATCACGAAGCCGATGGAGACCTCATAGCTCACCATCTGCGCCGCCGAGCGCAGCGAGCCCAGGAACGGGTATTTCGAGTTCGACGCCCAGCCGCCCATGATGATGCCGTAGACGCCGAGCGAGGAGATCGCGAAGAGGTAGAGCACCCCCACATTGATGTCGCTGACCACCCAGCCGGGCGCCAGCGGAATCACCGCCCAGGCCCCGAAGGCCAGGACGAAGGTGATCAGCGGGGCCAGCATGAAGACCGTCTTGTCGACCCCGTCGGGGATGACGATCTCCTTCAGCACGAACTTGATGAAGTCGGCGAAGGACTGCAGCAGGCCGAACGGGCCTACCATGTTCGGCCCTTTGCGCATCTGCACGCCCGCCCAGATCTTGCGGTCGGCGAGGAGCAGGAAGGCGAGGCTCAGCAGGATCCAGATCAGTACGAGCGCGATCTGACCGACCGCCAGCCCGAACCAGACCCAGGGGTTTTGTTCCGGCATGCGCCCTACTCCGCCGCGATCTTGGCGGCGCCGGAGACCAGCGCGGCGCACTCGGCCATCGTCACGCTGGCGCGGGCGATGGGGTTGGTGAGGTGGAAGGCCTTCACCGGGCTCTCGAACGGCGCGTCGGAGAGCTCGCCGTCAGCGCCGAGGCCAGAAAGGTCGAAGCTGGTCGGCGTGGAGCCCGGCGCATAGTCGATCTGGCCGAAGGTCGGATGCTCTTCGAACAGCCTGGCCCGCAGCTGTTCGAGGCTGTCATAGGGCAGCTTGGCGCCCAGCCGCTCGGAGAGCGCGCGCAAGATCGCCCAGTCCTCCCTGGCCTCGCCCTTCGGGAACACGGCGCGCACGCCCATCTGCACCCGGCCCTCGGTGTTCACATAGAGGCCGTTCTTCTCGGTGTAGGCCGCGCCCGGCAGGATCACGTCCGCGCCATGCGCGCCCGCGTCGCCGTGCGTGCCGATGTAGACCTTGAAGGCGTCCGAGCCCGAGGCGTCGATCTCGTCGGCGCCCAGCAGGACCAGCACGTCGAGCGCGCCCTTG
>JADZBR010000007.1 GCA_020852035.1 Caulobacteraceae bacterium | reverse complement strand
GGCGGCCGAGGCGGCGCGGGCCGACTATGACGCCAGGGCGGCCGCGCTGAGCGCCAGCCGCGCGGCCGCGGCCACCCGGCTGGCGGTGGCGGTGGCGGGCGAACTCGCCCCGCTGAAGCTCGACAAGGCGCGCTTCGAGGTTTCGGTGGAAGCCGAACCGGAGGAGCGGGCCGGGCCGCAGGGGCGCGACCGGGTGCGCTTCCAGATCGCCACCGTGCCGGGCGCGCCGCTGGCGGATCTCGGGGCCATCGCTTCCGGCGGCGAGCTGGCGCGGCTGGCGCTGGCGCTGAAGGCTTCGCTGAGCGGGCGGGGCGAGGGCGCGCCGCCGCTGATGATCTTCGACGAGGTCGACCAGGGCGTCGGCGGCGCGGTGGCCGACGCGGTGGGCCTGCGCCTGCAGCGGCTGGCGAAGGACGGGCAGGTGGTGGTAGTCACCCATTCGCCGCAGGTGGCCGCCCGCGCGGACGCCCACTGGCGGGTCGCCAAGGCCGGCGAGGGCGAGCGCCTGCGCACCACCGTGGAGACCCTGACGCCCGCCGCGCGCGAGGAGGAACTGGCGCGCATGCTTGCGGGGGCGGAGATCACCGACGCCGCGCGGGCGGCGGCCAGGGCGCTGCGGGATGCGTAGCCTCCCTTCCCCCTGGAGGGGGGAAGGGTCGGGGATGGGGCTGGCGCCCGCTCCGCGACCCCCTGGTCAGAGAGGAAGCGCCGCCTTACAGCCTGATCCTGCCTAGCCATGCCAGCTGATACGCCTCCACCCTCATCCCCGGCCCTTCCCCCCTCCAGGGGGAAGGGGGCGAGCGATCTCACCGAGGCCGAAGCCCTCGACGAACTGACTGTGCTCGCGGACGAACTGGCCGCCCACGACATCCGCTACTACCAGGACGAGGCGCCGACGGTTTCGGACGCCGAGTATGACGTCCTCAAGCGCCGCAACGAGGCGATCGAGGCGGTGTTCCCGCATCTGGTGCGCGACAACTCCCCGTCCATGCGGGTCGGCGCGGCGCGGGCGGAGAAGTTCTCGCCGGTCGAGCACGGCGTGCCGATGCTGTCGCTGGACAACGCCTTCTCCGACGAGGAGGCGGCTGAGTTCGACGCGCGGGTGCGGCGGTTCCTGAAGCTGGGCGAGGAGGAGGTCGCCTACACCGCCGAGCCGAAGATCGACGGGCTCTCGGCCTCGCTGCGCTACGAGGACGGCCGGCTGGTGCAAGGGGCGACGCGCGGGGACGGCCGCGTTGGCGAGGACGTCACCGAAAACTTCCGCACGATCAATGACATACCGTCGCGACTTAAGGGGTTTGGTTGGCCGGAGGTGATCGAGATCCGCGGCGAGGTCTACCTCGGCCACGCCGATTTCGCCGCGCTGAACGCCGCGGCCGAAGCGGCCGGCCAGAAGACCTACGTCAACGCCCGCAACGCCGCCTCCGGTTCGCTGCGGCAGCTGGACGCCAGGATCACCGCCGCGCGGCCCCTGAGGTTCTTCGCCTACACCTGGGGCCTGATCAGCGCGCCGTTCGCCCAGACCCAGGGCGAGGCGCTGGCCATGCTCGCCGAGTGGGGCTTCAAGACGACGCCGCAAACCCAGGCTGTGAAAGGACTTTCCGGCCTGCTGAGGGCCTACGCCGACTTCTCGAAACAGCGCCCGAAACTGACGTTCGACATCGACGGGGTGGTCTACAAGGTCGACCGGCTGGACTGGCAGCAGCGGCTGGGCTTCGTCTCGCGTTCGCCGCGCTGGGCGATCGCGCGCAAGTTCCCGGCCGAGCAGGCGACCACCGTGCTGCGGGCCATCGACCTGCAAGTGGGGCGCACGGGGGCGATCACGCCGGTGGCGCGGCTGGAGCCGGTGTTCGTCGGCGGGGTCACGGTCGAGAACGCCACCCTGCACAACGCCGACGAGATCGCCCGCAAGGACATCCGCGTCGGCGACACGGTGATCCTGCAACGGGCGGGGGACGTCATCCCGCAGGTGCTGGGGCCGGCGCCGGATACGCCACGCGGGCCGGAGCCCTATGCGTTCCCGACCCATTGCCCGTGCCCGTTGCATACGCCGCTGGCGCGCGAGACCACCGCGTCGGGGGCCGAGACGGTGGTGCGCCGCTGCACCGGCGAGTTCGCCTGCCCGTTCCAGCGGATCGAACACCTGAAGCATTTCGTCTCCCGCCGCGCCTTCGACATCGAGGGCCTGGGGGAGAAGCAGCTGGTCGCCTTCTATGAGGAGGAACTGGTCCGCGAGCCGGCCGACATCTTCCGCCTGGCGCGCGACGAGGCGAAGCTGGCCTCCTTGCGCGAACGTGAGGGCTACGGCGAGGTCTCGATCCGCAACCTGGTGGCCGGCATCGAGGCCAGGCGGACGATAGCGCTGGACCGCTTCATCTACGGCCTGGGCATCCGCCACGTCGGCGAGACCACGGCGATGACCCTGGCGCGGGGGTATCTGACCGCCGAGGCGTTCCTGGCGGCGATGGACAAGGTGGCCGACCGCGATCCCGAGGCGGTCGAGGAGTTGGACGCGCTGGACCAGGTCGGCGCGGCGGTGATCGAGGCCGCGGCCGCCTATTTCGCCGCGGACCACAACCGGCGGATTGTCGCCGCCCTGGTCGGCGAGCTCGACATCCAGGACGCCCTGGCCCCGAAGACCGACACCGCGGTGGCCGGCAAGACGGTGGTCTTCACCGGCTCGCTGGAGCACATGACCCGCGACGAGGCCAAGGCCCAGGCCGAGCGGCTGGGCGCCAAGGTCTCCGGATCGGTGTCGAAGAAGACCGACCTGGTGGTGGCTGGGCCAGGGGCGGGCTCGAAGCTGAAGACGGCCGCCGAGCTGGGGATCCAGGTGCTGACCGAAGATGAGTGGTTGGCGCTGGTGGGCGCGTAGCAACCGAAACTAGAGAGCCGCCTTCGTCAGTCCATTAGCCGTCATCGCCGGACGTGTTCCGGCGACCCATGAACGCCGATGGTTCAAGCGCAAGCTCGGCCAAGCCGGCGTTCATGGGCCCGCGGAACAAGTCCGCGGGTGACGATGTGAGGGAGATAGCGTCGATATCGGATCGGTTGTCGGCGGCGCGGCCAACTACGCCGAGCTTTCGGGCGTCAACCCCAGCCTTCCACCATGCCCATGCGCCGCGCGGCGGGCTTGACCGGCGCGCGGGCGGTGGCCGGCGGGCCGGGCTTGTCGGCGGCGGCGCCATAGAGCCAGCCCTGGGCGAAGTCGACGCCGGCGTGGCGCACGGCCTCTTCGGCCTGTTCGGTCTCGACCATCTCGGCCAGGGTCCGCACGCCCAGTTCGGCGCACATCGAGACCAGGTGGCGGATGAAGGTGCTCTCACGACCGCCGTGCTGCAGTTCGCGAATATAGCGGCCGTCGATCTTCACCACGTCGAGGCTCAGCTGTTGCAGATAGGCCAGGGAGGCCGCGCCCGCGCCGAAGTCATCGAGGCAGACCAGGCACCCCTGCGCCCTCAGCGCCTGCAGCCGCCGGTCGGCCGCGGCCAGGTCGTCGATGGCCGCGCTTTCGGTGAGCTCGAACATCAGCCGGCCCTTGAGGTCGGCCTTGCCGGCCAGCATGTCGGTCACGTTGGCGATGAAGGCTTCCGAGCCGATGGTGCGGCCCGAGACGTTGACCGCCAGCTTCAGCGCAGGCTCGGCGGCCAGGCGTTTCAGCGCCTCCTCGACGATGGCCAGGTCGAGCTGCTCGATGAGGTCCAGCTCCTCGGCCATGCGGATCATCGGGAAGGGGCTGGCGTCGTCGCCGAAGCGCACCAGCGCCTCATGGTGGTGCAGCGAGCCGTCCTTCAGGCGGACCACCGGCTGGTAGACCAGGCGGAAGCGGCGGTCGTTCACCGCCGCGCTGAGCGCGCCGGCCTTTTCCAGGGTGCGCCGCACCGAGAGCTGCACGGCCTCGCCGAGGCTGGCGATCGGCGCTGAGTCCATGCCGTCGCTGATGAAGCTATCGAGGGCGTAGCGAATGGCGCGGATCGCCTGGCTGGGCGAAGCCTCGCCGGTCAGCGCCAGGCTGCGGGCGGCCGGCTTCACGCCGTGTTCGTCGAGCGCCAGGAGGCGGCCGAGGCGTTCGGTCAGGGCCTCCACGCTCTCGCCGCGCTGGCGCACCAGGGCGTAGCGATCGCCGCCCAGGCCGGCGGCCGCCGAGCCGCCGTAGGACTGGGCGCGCAGGGCGCCGGACATCTTCTGGTCGAAGGCGCCGGCGGCGGCCTCGTCCAGCCGGCCGCGGGCCAGGGCCAGGCCCTGCATCTCGATCAGCGCCATCTCCAACTCGACGCCGGTCGAGGCGGCGGTGTCGAAGAGCACGCGGGTGGCCGCCTCGAAGCCGGCGGCGTCGTGCAGGCCGTGGCGGCCGTTGGTCTTCACCGGCGTCGCGCGGGTGAGAGCGCAGGAGATCGCTCCGACATTGTAGGGCAGGCGGCAGGCCGAGAAACCGGCGGCTTTCTGCGGCTCTCCGGGGGCGGCGGCTAGCCGGACGACCACCGGCCCGCGGCGGGCGGCGCTTTCGAGGCCCGCGAACAGGGCGTCGATGACCGGAACATCGGCGGCGTCGACGAAATCGCGCCAGGCGCGGCCCACCAGCGCCGTCTCGGCCGCGCCGGCCAGGGCCTCGCCGGCCCCAACGGCCAGGGTGATCTTGCCGCCTTCGTCGATCTCCACCAGCAGGTCGGCGCTGGCGAAGGCGAAACCCAGAAGGCGTTGCGGCGACAATGACAAGGGCGGCCCAATCCCAGCGTGAACCATCCCCTTGCCACGAGTGCGCTTAACTCCGGGTTGAGACCGGGCGGAGTTCGAACAGGCGGTTTGGCCTACCCGTCGGGCGAGGTCGCATATCGCGCCAGGGTGTCCCGCAGCTCGATCAGGGCCGGTTCCAGGTCGCCGTCCGTCAGCAGCCGATCCTCCGCCGTCCCGGCGGCCTCGCTGATGTCCAGATAGCCGAAGGTCCCGCCGGCCCCGGCGAGGCGGTGCACCAGCAGGCGCAGGTTGTCGAAGGCGAGCGTCTCTCCGGCGAGGTGGGCTTCGACGGCGGCGAGGTCGCCGCGCGCGCGGGCGAGGAAGCGCTCGCGCAGCAGCTGGAGGGGATCGGTCAAGCCACCGGCCCGGCCGCCATCACCGCGCGCAGTTCGGTGGCCAGGGTCATCGGATCGAAGGGCTTGGTGATCACCCCCGCCGCGCCGAGGTCGAGGAAGCGGTGGCGCTCGTGGCTCTGGGCGCGGGCGGTGATGAAGACCACCGGCGTCTCCCGCGTCGGCTCCAGCAGGCGCAGGGCCTTCAGCACGCTGGGGCCGTCCATCCCCGGCATCATCACGTCGAGCAGCACCACGTCCGGGCGGCAGTCGCCGGAGGCCACCCACTCCAGCGCCTGGGGGCCGGATTCGGCGGCGCGCACCTTGATCGCCGGGTCGAGCTCCAGGGAGATGGTCGCCACCTCGCGGATATCGGGCTCGTCGTCGACGTAGAGCACCTTCAGGTCGCTCATGACGCGAGCCTCCGTTGCGGCGGCGGAGGCGCCGTCTCGAGCATGCGCTTGACGGTTTCGGCCAGCCCCGCGAGCGAGGTGCGCGACTTGGTCATCACCTCGGCTACGCGGTTGAGCACCAACTGATCGGTGTCCTGGGCCGAGAAGATCAGCACAGGGATGGCCGCGCCGGAGCCGTCGGTGAGGTCGGCCAGCAACTCCAGGCCCGAACCGTCGCCGAGCGCCAGGTCCAGCACCACCAGGTCCGGTGTGCGGGCGGCGAGGAAGGCGCGGGCCTTGGCGAGGCTCTCCACCGAGGCCACCTCGCCGCAGACGGCCAGGGCGGCGGCGGTGACCCGCAGGATGTCATGGTCGTCGTCGACGTGCAGGATCAGGGGCCGCTCGGCGGTGCTGTGAGCCAGGGCGGCGACCACCGCGCGGCGCAGGCGGGCGATGTCGACGGGCTTGTCCATCCAGTCGACCACGTTGAGCGCCCGCGCCCCCAGGGTGCGGCGGCCGCGGTCGGCCTCGGCGGAGACCACGATGATCGGCAGGTCGCGGGTGGCGGGCAGGGCGCGCAGGGCCTGGATCAGGTGCACGCCGTCGCCGTCGGGCAGGACGAGGTCCAGCACCAGGGCGCGGTAGGGGTTGCGGACGCTGAGCGCGGAGACCGCGTCGGCCACGGTGGTGACGATATCGACGGCGAAGCCGTCCTCCTCCAGCGTCTGGCGAAGAACCGCCGCGACGTCGGCGTCATCCTCGCAGATCAGCAGGCGCTCGCCGGTCTGCGGTCCGGCGGCGGGCTCCAGGATCTCGGCCAGCGGCAGGTCGGCGTGGAAGCAGGCGCCTTCGCCCGGCTCGGACTCGAACCACAGGCGCCCGCCGTGGCGATCGACGATCTCCTTGGCGATCACCAGCCCGAGGCCGGTGCCGCCCTTCTGGCGGGTGTCGGAGGAATCGGCCTGGGCGAACTTGGAGAAGATGCGGCCTCGGAACTCGTCGGGGATGCCCGGGCCGTGGTCGCGCACGGAGAAACGCGCGAGATTGCCGCGTCGGCGGACGCTGACCTCCACGGCCTCGCCGGGGCGCGAGAACTTGGCGGCGTTGGAGATCAGGTTGGCGCCCACCTGCACCAGGCGGTCCATGTCGCCGCGCACCACGAGGTCGTCGTCCTCCACCTGCAGGCGAAGCTCCACGCCCAGCTGTTCGGCGTAGCCGCGCACGGCGTCGATCGAGCGGGCGGCGGCGTCCGAGACGGTGATCGGCGCCATGTCGAACTTCATCTTGCCGGACTCGATCTTCTCCACGTCCAGCATGTCGTTGATCAGCCGGATCAGCCGCTGGCAGTTGGCGTGGGCGATGGCGATCAGCCGCGCGGGCCCTTCCGGCAGGGCCTGGCCGACGCCGCCGGCCAAGAGCCCGAGCGAGCCGGCGATGGAGGTCAGCGGCGTGCGCAGTTCGTGGCTGACGGTGGAGACGAACTCGTCCTTCAGCTGTTCCACCCGTTTTCGGTCGGAAATGTCGCGCGCGTAGACGCCGATGTAGAGCCCGTCGTTCATGTGCATCGGCCGGACGGTGACGTCCACGGGCGCGTCGCCGCCGTCGGCGTGGCGGGCGGTGATCTCGCGGACCTCGGCCGAGCCGAGGACCCCGTGGGCGGCCTCCAGGCGGGTCACGAAGGGCGCCTCGCCCTCTTCGGCGAGCGGCATGATGTCGTGCACGTGCGTGCCGGCGATGCTCGCGCGCGAGCGGCCGAACATCTGCTCGGCGGCGCTGTTGATGGCTTCGACATAGCCTTCCTGGTTGAGCACCAGGATGCCGTCGCTGGCCTCCTCGAATTCCGCCACCCGGCGGACGGCGAGATCGACGAAATTTGTGACCAGCCGATCCTTCACCCGCATCAGGATCTCGGCGGCCGCGGCGGTCAGCGCCAGGACGACGATCAGCGCCACCAGCACGCCGGTCGCCAGCCGTCTGCCGTTGGCCGTCGCGGTGTGCTGACGCTCGGCCGCCGCCTGCGCGGCCGCCGCCTCGGTGCGGCGCAACTCGTCGATGGTGACACGGATGGCTTCCATGTCCGCTGAGCCGCGGCCTTCGGCGACGCGGTCGGCCGCCGCCTGCGCGCCGTCGTTGTCGCGTTGCAGGATGACGCGCGCCATCTCGTCCAGCCGCTCGCCGATCTGGTCGTGCAAGCGGCGGGCCCGCGCGGCCTGGGCGGCGTCGCCGCGCAGCAGATCCCCGAGCTGGGCCATCTCCTCGGTGACGCGCCGCTCGGCCGAGCGGTAGGGGCCAAGGAACCGCGGGTCGCCGGTCAGCAGATAGCCGCGCTGGCTGCTCTCGGCGTCCTGCAGCAGGTTGAAGACCGTCTCCACCTGGGCGCGGGTCGCCTGGCGATGCTCGATCTCGGCCACCGCGGCGGCGGTGCTGTCGAAGCCTCTGAAGGTCAGGACGCCGACCACGGTCATGGCCGCGGCCAGGACGGCGATCAGCGCGAAGGCGGGCGCCCGCGGCGTCCGCTTCTTGACCAGCGGCAGTTCCTTGATCCGCTCCTGCAGGACCGCGGTCGGCTTGTCCGGCATGGCGCTCCCCTGCCAAGCCCATGAAGCTGCTCAGGAAAGCGCGGACTCATTAAATGGTAATGAACCCTGCGGCTGAATGCCGCACACGGCAGCGTTGAGAGGCGGGACGATGAGCAAGTTGGTTTGCGTCGTGGACGACGACGAGCTGGTGCGGGCCAAGATCGCCCACGACCTCGAAGCGGCCGGATTCAGGCCGTTGGAGATCGACGACAGCCGCCAGCTGTCCAAGGTGCTCGCCGAACTGCCGGTGCACGGCGTCGTGCTCGACCTCGTCATGCCGGACAAGGACGGCGTCGAGCTGATCTCCGAGATCCGCCGCGACTGGCCGGGGCTGCGGGTGGTGGCGATCTCCGGCGGCGGCCGGATCGGGCCGGATCTCTACCTGCAGATCGCCCGCCAGATGGGCGCTGACGCCTGTCTTTCCAAGCCGGTGGACCCGGCCGCGCTCGCCGCGGCGATGGCGGCTTAGGAGGCGGCGCTCGGCAAGAGATCGCGGTAGAGCGAGGCCAGGTCGAAGCGCACCGCCTGGGTCAGGGTGTGGACGCCCTCATGGACGGCCGGTCCTGAGAGTTGCGAGAAGCCCGCGGCCGACGCAGCCAGCACCAGCGGGCGGTCCTCCAGACCCAGCACGCCGCAGGCGAGGCCCGCCGCCGACGCCGCGTGGGCGAAGGCGTCCAGCTGCGCCACGCCGGCCCTGTCGCCCGGGAAGCCCTCGGGAAGGTCCAGGTTGACCTGTGTCAGACCCGCGGGCGGCCGGAGACCGGACAGGTCCCCCTGCGGCCCGATCCGGGCCGTGCAGGCCACGGGCAGACCCGCGCAGCGCGCCTGCAATGCCCGAGGCCAGGCCGCGGGCGCCTTCTCAGGCACGATGAACTCCAGCGTGAGTAGTCGGCGCTGGGGCTCGGGGCAGTCCTTCAGCATGCGGACCAGTTGGCTGCGCCAGCCGTCACGGCCGAGGGTGGTCAGGTGCAGCGGGCAGATCACCGCCAGCCGCCGGCCGAGCTGCGCCAGGCGGCCGAGGTCGAACAGCGCCTTGGTCAGGGCGGCCACGTCCTGCTTGGCGGCCAGCACAACTTCCGGCTCCGGCTGGCCGGCCGGGGCGACCGGCGGCAGCAGGCGGAAGCGCAGCATGGCGTTGCTGCCGAAATCCCAGACCGGCGCATAGACCGGCGGCTCCCCGGCATCGGGCGTCTCGACCAGGGTCGGCGGGCCGCGGGACGGGGCTCTGGCGATCACGGTCGCCGTTGGAGGCGATGCGGCGGGGCCCTGGCGCCTGACGAAGGCGGGGGAGCGCGCGGCCGGCGCCTCCTCCTCCAGCGGCGCGCCCTTGGCCACCGCCTGGTCGAGCGCCGCCGCTAGGTCGTCGACTATCAGGACCTCGCGCTCCAGTTCGATCGTCACGCTGTCGAGCCGGGCCAGGCCGCTCCATTCGGACCCCAGCAGCTTGGCGCTGATCTCCTTGGCGATCACCCGGCATTTGAAGTCCGCCTCGGTCTTGGAGAGTTGGGCGAACAGCACCACGTAGCCGTCCTCGCCGTGGGCGTCGAAGACGTCGCCGCGGGTGAGATGACGCGAGATCACCGTTTGGGCGAGGCCATGCACACGCTCGGCCAGCTCGGGCCAGCGTTCACCCAGATGCTCGCGCAGATCGGTAAGGCCGACCAGACCGAACCGCGCGCCGGAGACCGACTCGCGAGGCTCCTCCAGCCGTCGCGTGCGGTTCCCGCCGAAGACCAGCCGGTCGCGCGGGCCGAACAGCCGCCGCAGCCGCTCGCCGAATCCGAGTTTTCCTCCGGTCGAACCCATGCCCTGGAATCCAGCGCGACCCAAAGGTCGCCGCCTGCGCCCAGCTTGTCGCCCGGCGCCTAAGAAACTGCGAACGACGCCGCGCCGCCTAGAAATTCTATCAACTCGATAGGAATAAGGCGCAGGCGGGGCTGGGCCCTGTCGGCTAGAAGGCTCGGGTGAGGCGCCGCCAACGCATCGCAATCGATGCGTGGGCGTTCGTCCTGTCGCCTTGGAGGAGCAAGAGGCCGATGATCGGAGTGGACCGTCGTCAGATCCTGATGGGCGCGGGCGCCGCGGCCTTGGCCGCCTGCTCGCCGGGCGGGGCGGGAAAGCCCGCGGCGGCCGCGCGCGGCCTGCTCAATGTCAGCTACGACCCGACCCGCGAACTCTACCGGGATTACAACGCCGTGTTCGCCGGCAAGCAGGCGGCGGGCGGGGCGGTGAGCGTCGACCAGTCGCACGGCGGCTCCGGCAAGCAGGCGCGCTCGGTGATCGACGGCCTGGCCGCGGACGTGGTCACCCTGGCCCTCGCCGCGGACATCGACGCCATCGCCGAGAAGAAGCTGCTGGCGGCCGACTGGCAGGCGCGCCTGCCGCAGAACTCGTGCCCCTACACCTCGACCATCGTGTTCCTGGTGCGCAAGGGCAATCCGAAGGCGATCCGCGACTGGGGCGACCTGACCAGGCCCGGCGTCGAG
>JADZBR010000006.1 GCA_020852035.1 Caulobacteraceae bacterium | reverse complement strand
GTGTCGGCCGCATCCAGATCGTCGCCTGCGGCACGGCCAGCTACGCCGGCCTGATCTCCCGCTACATCTTCGAACGCCTGGCGAGCCTGCCGGTGGAGGTCGAGGTCGCCTCCGAGTTCCGCTATCGCGAACCGCCGATGAGCCCGGACACCCTGGCGGTGGCGGTCTCCCAGTCCGGCGAGACGGCGGACACCCTCGCGGCCCTGCGCTGGTGCAAGAGCCAGGGCCTGAAAACCGCCGCCGTGGTCAACGTCCACGAGAGCACGATGGCTAGAGAGGCCGACATCCTGTGGCCCACCAACGCCGGGCCGGAGATCGGCGTCGCCTCGACCAAGGCCTTCACCTCGCAGGTCGCCGCCCTGACCGCCCTGGCGGTCGCCTGCGGCGTCGCCCGCGGCCGCATCGACATTCGCGAGGAGCGCCGGCTGACCCAGCTCCTGCTGGAAGCGCCGCGCCTGATGGCCCGGTCGATCCAGATCGAGGACGAGGTCCGCAAGATCGCCCCCGAGCTCGCCCGCGCCCGCGACGTGCTCTACTTCGGGCGCGGCGCGATGTATGCCCTGGCGCTGGAAGGCGCCCTGAAGCTCAAGGAAATCAGCTATATCCACGCCGAGGGCTATGCCGCCGGCGAACTCAAGCACGGACCCATCGCGCTGATCGACGAGGCGACGCCGGTGATCGTGCTGGCCCCGTCCGACGCGCTCTTCGAGAAGACCATGTCGAACATGAGCGAGGTGGTGGCCCGCGGCGGGCCGATCGTCCTGCTCACCGACGCCAAGGGGGCGGCGCATGCCCCGAAGGGCGCGAAGGTGATCATCGTTCCCGACTGCGATCCGGTGATCGCGCCGCTGGTCTATTCCGCGCCCATCCAGCTCCTGGCCTACCATGTGGCCGTGCAGAAGGGGGCGGATGTCGACCAGCCGCGCAACCTCGCCAAGTCGGTGACGGTCGAGTAGCCGGCGGCTACATCGGCGGCGAAGCCTCGCCGTTCGCGTCCGGGGCCATGTCGCCGGCGACATTGGCGTCGGCCACGGCGGCGTTCGCATCGGCGGTCGCGGCGTTGGCGTCGGCCACGGCCATGTTGGCCTGAGCGGCGGCGGCGTTGGCGTCAGCGTAGGCCGCGTTGGCGTCGGCGGCTTGCGCGTTGGCCTCTTCGGCCTTGTTGCCGCAGGCCGAGAGGGCGCCGGCGAGGGCCAGGGCCGCCACGGTGGCCGAGAGGGTCTTGAAGGTCATCTTTGAAGAATCTCCGGAGCGTTCGGGTATCGGGTCCGCTTGCCGAACCGGCCGATCACGAAATCGTTCCGAAGAAACTCACGTGGCCGTGATGGTTTTCGTCGCGCGCGGGCGCCGCTAAGACCGGCGCGGACCTCCATTCAGGGCGCGTTTGATGAAAGCTGTACGCAAGGCGGTGTTGCCGGTGGCTGGCCTGGGCACGCGGGTGCTGCCGGGCTCCAAGACCACGCCCAAGGAACTGCTCAACGTCGTCGATCGCCCGATCCTCAGCTACATCGTCGAGGAGGCCCGCGAAGCCGGCATCGAGCACCTGGTCTTCGTGACCGGCCGCGGCAAGGCGGCGATCGAGGACTACTTCGACCATCACATCGAGCTCGAGGCCCAGCTGGAGGCCAAGGGCAAGACCGAGATGCTGGCCGCCATCCGCGCAGAGCTGCCCAGGCCCGGCGAGATGAGCTTCGTGCGCCAGATGCGGCCGCTGGGGCTGGGCCACGCCGTCTGGTGCGCCCGCGACATCGTCGGCGACGAGCCGTTCGCGGTGCTGCTGCCCGACGTGATCATCGACGCCGCGCCGGGCGGGCTGAAGCAGCTGGTCGACGCCTACGGCAAGGTCGGCGGCAACCTGATCTCGGTGGAGGAGGTCGCGCCTTCCGAGACCGACAAATACGGCATCGTCGATCCGCTCTCGCGCGACGGCGACCTGGTGAAGATGAAGGGCATGGTCGAGAAGCCGAAGCCCGAAGCCGCGCCCTCCACCCTCTCGATCACCGGCCGCTACATCCTGCAGCCGGAGATTTTCCCGCTGCTGGCCGAGCAGGGCCGCGGCGCCGGCGGCGAGATCCAGCTGACCGACGGCATGGCGCGGCTGATGGAGCGCCAGGACTTCCACGCCCAGGTCTACGCCGGCGTCTCCTACGACTGTGGCGACAAGATCGGCCTCCTGCGGGCCAATGTGGCGCTGGCGCTGAAGCGGCCGGACCTGGGCGATGCCGCGCGCGCGGCGGTGGAGGCGCTGCTCAGGGGGTGAACTTGATCAGCGCCACGGCGGCGGCCAACAGAGCAGCGTTCGTGCCGACGATAGCCCATCCTTGCAGACGGAGCTTCTCGGAGAACTCGGTGCGGGTCTGAGCGATCTCAAGATGCAGGTCCGAACGCAACTTGTCGAACTCCGTCCGGCTCCGCTCGAATTGAGCGTTCAATCGGCTTTCCAGACGTTCCAACGCAGTTTCATGCACGACATCCGCCATCGCTTCGTCGAGCGCGCCGTTGAGCGCGACCGTTTGGGCCCGCGCCTGAGCTTCGGGCACGCCGCCGTCGGTCAGCGTGGTCTGAAACTTGGCCGTGTCAAAGGTCGGGCGCATATTCATGGTTGTGGATGAAGCCACGGCGCATCCTACACGTCAAACGCCGAAGTAGCCACGATACCAGCCGACGAAGCGCGGCAGGCCCTCCTCGAGGGTCACCTTGGGGTCGTAGCCCGTCAGCGCCGTCAGCTTCGAGACATCCGCGAAGGTCGCCGGCACGTCGCCCGGCTGCATCGGCTTCATCGTCTTTGCCGCCTCGCTGCCAAGGGCGCGCTCCAGGGTTTCGATCATGTCCATCAGCCCGACCGGCCGGCTGCCGCCGATGTTGAACACCCGCGCCTCGCCCTCGCCGCCGGGGTGGTCGAGCACGCCGAGGACGCCGTCGACGATGTCGTCGACGTAGGTGAAGTCGCGCGCCATCTTCCCTTCGCCGAACACCTCGATGGGCTCGCCGGCCAGGATCTTCCGGGTGAAGCTGAAATAGGCCATGTCCGGCCGGCCCCAGGGCCCGTAGACGGTGAAGAACCGCAGGCCCGTGGCGCGCATCCCATAGAGCCGCGCATAGGTCCCCGCCATCAGCTCGCCCGCCCGCTTGGTGGCCGCGTAAAGCGAGACCGGCGCGTCCACCGGGTCGTCCTCGGAAAATCCCTCGCCGGTCAGCGGGCGCGAGCCATAGACGGAACTGGACGAGGCGTAGACCAGTTGCGGCCGGGCCGGCGCGTGGCGGCAGGCCTCCAGCACCGCCAGCTGCCCCGCCAGGTTCGAGCGCTCATAGGCGAAAGGATTGTCGATCGAATGGCGCACGCCCGCCTGGGCGGCCAGGTGCGCGACGCGGTCCGCGCCGCTCTCAGCGATCAGCCGCGCGGTCCGCTCGGCCTCGGCAATGTCGAAGCGCTCCAGCCGGAACCGCGGCCCCGCCAGCCGCGCCACACGCGCCTCCTTCAACGCCGGATCGTAGTAACTGTTGAAGCTGTCGACGCCGATCACCGCCTCGCCGCCGGCCAGCAGGCGCGCAGCGAGGTGGCTGCCGATGAAGCCGGCCACGCCGGTGACGATGATGGTCAGGTCGCCTCTCCCTGGAAGGCCCGCAACGCGGCGCACTGTTTAGGCGTTCGCCACGCGGGCGTCGATGTGCGGCTTTGCGTTGCCCGCGCCGGTAGGTTAGCCATTCATGGCTGATGACGACTCCCGTGGAGGGTGGATGCGGGTCCTGGTCTTAGGCGGCGACGGGTTCTGCGGCTGGCCGACGGCGCTGCACCTCTCGGCGAACGGGCACGAGGTGGCGATCGCCGACAACCTCTCGCGTCGCCGGATCGACGAAGAGCTCGGAGCAGAATCCCTCACGCCGATCGCCGATATCGAGGCGCGTCTGGCGGCCTGGCGCGAGGTTTCCGGCCGCGCCATCGGCTTCCACCCGCTCACCGTCGGCAAGGATTACGCAGAGCTTCTGGCGCTCCTGCGCCGCTTCCGCCCCGAGGCGGTGGTGCACTTCGCCGAGCAGCGCGCCGCGCCCTATTCGATGAAGTCGGCGCAGCACAAGCGCTACACCATCGACAACAATCTCAACGCCACCAACGACATCCTCGCCGCCATCGTCGAGAGCGGTCTCGACATCCATCTGGCGCATCTCGGCACGATGGGAGTCTACGGCTACGGCACCTCGGGCCTCGCCATCCCCGAGGGCTACCTGACCGTGAAGGTGGAGACCACCGAGGGCTGGACCGAGCGGGAGATCCTCTATCCGGCCAATCCGGGTTCGATCTACCACCTGACCAAGACCCAGGACGCCCTGCTCTTCCAGTTCTACGCCAGGAACGACCGCCTCAGGATCACCGACCTGCACCAGGGCATCGTCTGGGGCTGCCAGACCGCCGAGACGCGGCGGGACGAGCGGCTGGTCAACCGCTTCGACTACGACGGCGACTACGGCACGGTGCTGAACCGCTTCCTGATCCAGGCCGCGGTCGGCCATCCCCTGACCGTGCACGGCTCCGGCGGTCAGACGCGGGCGTTCATCAACATCCAGGACACGGTGCGCGGCGTGGAGCTGGCGCTCACCCACCCCCCCGCGCGCGGCGAGCGGGTGAAGGTGATGAACCAGATGACCGAGTGCTGGCGGGTGGCCGACCTCGCCAACATCGTCTCGCGCCTCACCGGCGCGGAGATCGCCCATGTGCCCAACCCCCGCGCCGAGGCCGACGAGAACGAGCTGACGGTGGAGAACCGCCGCCTGCTGGGCTACGGGCTCGACCCGATCACCCTGGAGGACGGGCTGCTGCTGGAGGTGAGTGAGATCGCCCGCCGCTACGCCGACCGGGTGGATTTCTCCAAGATCCCCTGCGTCTCCCACTGGAACGCCGAACGGGCCCGCGCGGCGAACACCCCGCCGCCGACGGTGGCGGCGGAGTAGCCCTGCGTGGTTCGAGACGCGGCTTCGCCGCTCCTCACCATGACTACCTTTGTGCTGAATTGGTCATCCTGAGGAGGCCGCAAGGCGGCCGTCTCGAAGGACGCAGCGCGCCTCAGCCGAGTTCCTCCACCGCCGCGATCAGCCGCGCGATGTCCTGTGGGCGCGACAGCCGGTGGTCGCCGTCGCGGATGAGCGTGAACACCACGTCCTCGCCCTTGATCGCCTGCGCCAGTTCCAGCGCGTGCCGCCAGGGCACGTCCGGGTCCGCGCCGCCCTGCAGGATGCGCACCGGGACCTCCACCGGCACGGGACCGGGCAGGATCGACCAGCGCGCGCCGTCTTCCAGCAGTTCGCGGGTGATCGGGTAGGGATCGCCGTACTCGGACGGCCGCCGCCAGACGCCGGTCTGCGCCATCTCGGCCCGAGCCGCCTCGCTCATCTCCGGCGCCATCAGCTTCTCGGTGAAGTCCGGCGCGGGGGCGATCAGCACCATGCCGGCGAGCCTTTCGGGACGCGCTGCGGCGGCGAGGCAAGCCAGCCAGCCGCCCATCGAGGAACCGACCAGCACCAGCGGCCCTTGCGTCAGCGCATCGATGACGGCCAGCGAGTCCTCTCGCCAGCGGGTGATCGTCCCGCGCTCGAACGCGCCGCTGGATTCGCCGTGGCCGAGGTAGTCGAAGCGCACATAGCCCCGCCCCTTCGCCAGCGCCCAGTCGGCCAGCGCCTGGGCCTTGGTCCCGGCCATGTCGGAACGGAAACCGCCCAGCCAGACCACCGTCGGACCGGCGCCCTCGGCCCTGCGCCAGGCGATCTCCTCGCCGTCCGGCTGCTGCAAACGCCCCGAGGTCTCACCCATCTGGCATCGACTCCCTGAGTCTAGTACCTAAGCGGGCTCCGGATTAACCCTGTCGAACGGTTCCGCGAAGGCTCACGTGAACCTGCCCGCCGACTTCACCCTGCTGCAGGTGATCCCCGAACTCGAGACCGGGGGCGCCGAGCAGACCACCATCGACGTCGCCCAGGCTGTCGTCGAGGCCGGCGGCCGCGCCCTGGTCGCCACCCGCGGCGGGCGCATGGCCGCGCGGCTGGAGGCCGACGGCGGGCGGCTCACCCAGATGCCGGTGCAGTCGAAGAACCCTCTGGTGATGCTCGGCAACGCCGCCCGGCTGACCGACCTGATCCGCAGGGAGCACGTCAGCGTCGTCCACGCCCGCTCGCGCGCCCCGGCCTTCAGCGCGCTCTGGGCGGCCAAGGCGACCAAGACCCCGTTTGTGGCCACCTACCACGGGGTCTACAAGGCCCAGTCGGGCCTCAAGCGCTGGTATAACGCCGTGATGACCCGCGGCGACATGGTGATCGCCAACTCCGACTACACCCGCGCCCACGTGCTGGCCGAACACGAGATCGACCCAGGCCGCATCGTCACCATCCCGCGCGGGGTGGATCTGGACCGTTTCGACCCCCGGCTGGTCGACGAAGGCCGCCTCACCAGGCTGCGCCACCAGTGGGATCTGCCGGAGGGCGACGGACGGGTGAACTTCCTGCTGGCCGGCCGCATCACCCGCCTGAAGGGCCACCTTGTCGCCATCGAGGCCGCCCGGCTGCTCCGCGAACAGGGGCGCGACAGCTTCCGCATCCTCTTCGCCGGAGACGATCAGGGCCGGGTCGAATACCGCGCCGAGCTGGAGGCCGCGATTGCGGCGGCCGGGCTCGCCGATCACATCCGCCTCGTCGGCCATTGCGATGACATGCCGGCGGCCTACCTGATCACGGATGTGGCGCTGCTGCCCTCCATCCAGCCGGAGTCCTTCGGCCGCACCGCGGTCGAGCCGCAGGTCATGGGGCGCGCGGTGATCGCCGCCGACCACGGCGGCACGGCCGAGACCGTGCAGAGCGGCAAGACCGGCTGGCTCGCCCCGCCCGGCGACGCCGCCGCCCTCGCCAAGGCGATGGCCAAGGCGCTGGACGCCGGCCCCGAGAAGCTGGTCGCCATCGGCCAGAAGGCCGCCCAGCGCGCCCGCCGGCTCTATTCCGTGGACGCCATGTGCGCCTCGACCCTTGCGGCCTACGCCCGGCTGGTGGAGACCAGGGCCTGATGGCGCGCCGCGACCCGCACAACATCCTGGTGATCAAGCTCTCGGCGCTGGGCGACTTCGTGCTCGGCATGGCCGCGATGAAGCGCATCCGCGAGGCGCATCCGGAGGCGCACATCACCCTCCTGACCACCCCGCCCTACGAGCAGCTGGCCCGGCACAGCCCCTACTTCAACGAGGTCTGGAGCGACGGTCGGCCGGAAGGCGCCAAGGCGTGGATGACGCTGATCGCGCGCCTGCGCCGCGCGCGCTTCGACAGGGTCTACGACCTGCAGACCTCGCAGCGCTCGAACATGATCTTCCAGGCGCTGGGCCCCTTCCAGCCGCCGTGGTCGGGCAACGCGCCGGGCGCGAAGCTTCGCCACAGGAACCCCAACCGCGACTTCATGCACACGCTGGAGCGCCACGTGGACCAGCTGAAGGACGCCGGCATCTATCCCGATGCGCCCAGCGGCCCCTACAGCGCCCCGCCGCCGGATGTGTCCTGGATCGCCGCCAAGGCGGCGCCGGAACGGCCCAAGCCCCCGGGCACGCCGCCGCCCCGCCCCTATGTGCTGATGGTCCCGGGCGGCTCGGCCCACCGCATGGACAAGCGCTGGCCGCCCGAGCACTACGCCCAGCTGGCGGTGGGGCTCGACAAGGCCGGCTTCGACGTCCTGATCATCGGCGGCCCGCAGGAGGCGATGCTGGCGCACGTTATCCAGCGCACCGCCAAGAAAGCCCGCGACCTCACCGGCCGCACCGACTTCGCCCGCATCGCCCTGCTCGGCGCCAAGGCGGCGCTGGCGGTCGGCAACGACACCGGACCCCTGCACCTGATCGCCGCCGCCGGCGCACCGACCATCGCCCTCTTCTCCGACGCCTCGAATCCGGAGCTCTCCGGCCCGCGCGGCCACGTCGCCATCCTGCACTCGCCGGACCTGCGCGACATGCCGGTGGAGATGGTGCTGAAGACGGCGGCCAATCTTACGCCGATGCCCGCCTCCGCCGCTTGATGGCGGCTAGGTCGATCTTCATATATGCTGTGCTTTGTCGGAGCGGTTCGGCCGCGCCGACGTTTTTGTGATTCAACCACCCCAGGAGCCCGCCTATTCGCCGCCCCATGCAAGCCCCGCCCGTCAAAGACGGGCCCCGCATGAACGAGGACATCCGCGTCCCGAAAGTTCTTCTGATCGACCAAGAGGGCGAGAAGCAGGGCGTCATGCCCACCGTCGCCGCGCTCGAAGCCGCCGAGGAGGCCGGCCTCGACCTGGTCGAGATCGTGCCCAACGCCGATCCGCCGGTCGTCAAGATCATGGACTACGGCAAGTTCCGCTTCCAGGAGCAGAAGAAGAAGAACGAAGCGCGCAAGCGGCAGAAGGTCGTCGAGCTCAAGGAGATCAAGCTGCGCCCCAACATCGACAAGCACGACTACGATGTGAAGGCCCGCTCGATGCACCGCTTCTTCGAGGAAGGCGACAAGGTGAAGGTCACCCTGCGCTTCCGCGGCCGCGAACTGGCGCACCCGGAGCTGGGCTACAAGCTGCTGCAGCAGGTGAAGGTCGACTTCGATCCCGTCGCCAAGGTCGAGTTCGAGCCGAAGATGGAAGGCCGCCAGATGACCATGATCCTGGCGCCGCGCTAAACCGTTCCGCTCTTCCCCCGCTTTCGCGGGAATGAGAGGTTCAGTGTCCGGCGTGGCCCTTCGCGCCGGACCAGGATGCGTCGTCCACCGTCACGTCGAGCCCCGGCGGCGACTTCGACGTATCCAGCAGGAAGACCTCCGAGCCGCTGGCGTTCTGGATGGTCTGCATCGCGCGCATCAGCCTGGCGCTGAACGCCGGCAGCCGCGGATAGTCGCTGGTCACCCGCACGGTGTTGGGCCCGGTCTTGGTGACGGTGATGGTGACGCCCTCCCGCGAGGAGCCCCGGGCGTCGGAGATGACGTCGCCGTGGTAGGTCCCCTGGGCGGCGTCGGCAAGGTCCGGCTTCGGCTTGGCCGGCTGCGCGCTGGCGGACGTGGCGGCGAGGCCGAAGGCCAGCGCCGCCGCACAGGCGATCAGGGTTTTCATGGCATGGCTCCTTCCGGCCGGCCGGGTTGTCGGGCGAACCTTAGCGCCTGCCCCGACGCCGACAAGCGGACCCGCCGGGACATGTGAATCTTATCCAGGGTGTGGCGCCCTGGCGCTTGCCTTACGCGCGCCCGCACCCCTACAGCCCTCGCCATGTCCGCCGAGTCGCCCCCCGCCGAACCCAAGCTCTCGGCAGGCGCGGCGCCGGCGCTGATCAGCGTCATCTTCATCAACATGCTGGGTTTCGGGATCGTCGTCCCGCTGCTGCCCTTCTACGCCAAGTCGTTCGACGCCCCGGCCTGGCAGATCGCGCTGATCTTCTCGGCCTATTCGCTGGGCGCCTTCTTCGGCGAACCGTTCTGGGGGCGCCTGTCCGACCGTGTCGGCAGGAAGCCCATCCTGATCTGGACGATCACCGGCAACTGCCTGTGCTACCTGGCCCTGGCTTTCGCGCCCAACGTCTACATCGCCTTCCTGATCCGCCTGGCCGGGGGCCTGGCCAGCGGCAACGGCTCGGTGATCCAGGGCTATATCGCCGACGTCACCCCGCCCGAGCAGCGGGCCCGGCGGATGGCCTGGATGGGCGCGGCGTGGAACTTCGGCCTGATCATCGGCCCCTCGGTGGGCGGCCTGTTCGCCCATCCGGAGGCCGGGCCGATCGGCTTCCAGATCCCGCTCTTCATCGCCTCGGGCATGTCATTGCTCTGCGCGCTGAGCATCGTGGTGTTCATCCGCGAGAGCCGCCAGCGCACCCAGCTTTCCGAACAGCAGGGCAGCCGCTGGGCGGTGATCGGCGACGTGGTCAGGAACCCGATCGTCAGCCGCCTGATGCTGGTCTCCTTCCTGGTCGGCTGCGCCTTCACCGGCATCGAGTCCACCTTCGCCCTCTGGGCCCAGCAGCGGTTCGACTGGGGCCCGCGGGAGATCGGGGTCTGTTTCGCCGTGGTCGGCGTCGGCGCGGGCATCACCCAGATGTTCGTCACCGGCCCGCTCTCCGAGCGCTTCGGGCCGGGGCGGATGCTGGCGGTCGGCATGGGGGTGACGCTGATCTGCGCGGCCCTGCAGCCGCTGTCGCCGCACCCCTGGCTGACCATCGGCCTGATGACCCTGACGGCCATCGGCTCGTCCGTCGCCTTCCCCAATATAGGAGCGATGATCTCCGCGGCCATCGACCCGGACCGCCAGGGCCAGACGCTGGGCCTCAACAACGCCGCCGGCGCCCTGGCGCGGGTGGTCGGGCCGCTCTGCGCGGGCCTGGCCTTCGCCGAGATCACGATCCACGCGCCGTTCGTGATGGGCGCGCTCATCCAGATCGCCGCGCTGTGGATCGTCGTCAACGCCAACCGCGCGGTCGCGCGGGAGAGGCCGCGCGCCTAGACCCTTTCCGGTTCAGGCGGAATCATCCGAACCGGACTAAAAGGGTCTATCTTCAAGAGATTAGAGCGTGACGCCCGCCGCAACCGGCATCCGCTCGCGGCTGCCATGCTCTAGCCGGGCGGGCGTCGCGCCGCCTCGATCCGCTGGGTCAGCGCATCCCGCTCGGCCTGCGGCTTGGCCGCCCACCAGGCCGCCAGCTCGCCGTTGGAGACCGGCGTCACCCAGTCGCGGTAGGCCGCCAGCTCGGGTTTGGGAAAGCCGTTGTCGATGCCGCGCATGTGCTTGTCGAAGAAGCCGCGCACGAAGGCGTTTTGCGCCCCGACCATGACCCTGGCCGGCGCGCTGCCGAACACCGGGTCGCGCAGCGGCCGGCGCATGAACAGCGAGAAATCCGAGAGCCCCAGGTGGTGAGAACCCCGCAGCTGCACCCGGTAGACATCCGCCCGCCGCCCGGCCTCGGCGATCGGTTCGTAGGAGAACTCGTTGAAGCTGTGCGGACGCGCCGGGGGCGTCGCGCCCACCTGCCGGTAGATACCCTTGAGGTCGGAATGGAACATCAGGAACGGCGCCAGCATCCGACGGTTCACCGCCTGGAACGGGAAGTCGCCGCCGTCGAGGTTGACCCCGGCCGCGCAGCGCGGGTCGGTCGCGCAGATCGAGCCCGCCGTCGCCCCGCCGAACGAC
>JADZBR010000005.1 GCA_020852035.1 Caulobacteraceae bacterium | reverse complement strand
CGGACATAGTCGGCGTCGCGCACGAGGTCGACCGCGACGTCTTCGGCGTCGAGGTCGAACAGCCAGTGGCCGCGGCCGCAGTAGAGCGAATGCTTTTCGCGCAGCAGCGGCTCGTAGCTCAGCCCGGGCACGTGGTGGTAGAACGCCGAGATGCCGATTTGCAATTTTCCTTCGAGGAGCTTGCGCTCGATCGTGTCGGGGTCGTGGACGTGGAGGGTGAGATGGAGCGCGTTGTCCCTGGCCACGAATACCGAGAACACCTCGTGCAGCCGCAGTTCGGGGTTGGTCACCGTGGAATCGGCGAAGCCGACGCCGAAATTGCCGACCAGCTTGCCGCGCAACTCGCCGACCTCGACGCGGAACAGGTCGATCGCCTCTTCGAGCTTCTCCGCCGCCTGCCATACGCGCTGGCCGTTGCTGGTGAGCTTGAAGCCGACCCGGCCGCGGTCGCAAAGCCGCATGCCGAGGCGGGATTCGAGCGTCGCCATCGAGGTGCTGATCGTGGCCGCGCTGACGTTGAGCTCGGCCTGGGCCTCGGAAAAGCCGCCGCTTTCGGCTACCTTCGCGAAGATGCGCAGGAGCTTGATGTCGTGGGGGTCGAGCTGCGGTACACGTGAAAGCGTCACCCGCCGTTACCTCAATCCATTGCTAAATGAAGGCGATTTACATTCAGATTATCTGAATTGACGGCACAAGCAAGCGCCCGGCCGCGAACGACTGCAAAGCTGCGCGGGCAGCGCCCCCGAGAACCCGTCAGAAGGCGGGCGCGGCCGGGCCGGGCAGCCCGGCGTCGACGAGCGCGGCGGCCTTCTCGATGTCGGCGGCCATGAAGCGATCTTCCGTCCAGGCGGGGATTTCGCCGCGCACCTGCCGGTGCAGGGCCTCCAGGGCCGGGCTTGACGTCAAGGGGCGGCGCAGGTCGAGCCCCTGTGCCGCCGCCAGCAGTTCGACCGCCAGAATGCCGCGGGTATTCTCGGCCATGTCTGCCAGCCGACGACCGGCGAAGGTGGCCATGGAGACGTGATCCTCCTGGTTGGCGGAGGTGGGCAGGCTGTCGATGCTGGCGGGGGCGGCGCGCTGCTTGTTCTCCGATACCAGTGCCGCTGCGGTCACCTGCGGAATCATCAGACCGGAGTGCAGCCCGGGTCGTGGGGTGAGGAACGCGGGCAGTCCGGAGAGTGCGGGATCGACCAGCATCGCCACCCGCCGCTCGGCCAGCGAGCCGATCTCGCAGACGGCGATGGCGATCATGTCGGCGGCGAAGGCCACCGGCTCGGCGTGGAAGTTGCCGCCGGAGAGCGCTTCATCCGTGTCGGTGAAGATCAGCGGGTTGTCCGAGACGCCGTTGGCCTCGAACGCAAGGGTCGCGGCCGCCTGGCGCAGCAGATCGAGCGCCGCGCCCATCACCTGCGGTTGGCAGCGCAGGCAGTAGGGGTCCTGCACCCGCTCGTCGCCCTGCATGTGCGAGGCGCGGATCGCCGAGCCGGCCATCAGCGCGCGCAGGGCGTCGGCGGCCTCGATCTGCCCCGGCTGGCGGCGGAGCACGTGGATGCGATGGTCGAAGGGGGTGTCCGAACCCTTGGCCGCCTCCGTCGACAGCGCGCCGGCCACCAGGGCGCTGCGGAACAGGGTCTCGGCCTCGAAGAGGCCCGCCAGGGCGTAGGCGGTCGAGAACTGAGTGCCGTTGAGCAGGGCGAGGCCCTCCTTTGGGCCTAGCGTCAGCGGCGACAGGCCGGCGGCGGCCAGCGCCTCGGCGGCGGGCCGCCGCACGCCGCCCACGAGGATTTCGCCGACCCCGATCATCGCCGCCGCCATGTGCGCCAGCGGCGCGAGGTCGCCGGACGCCCCAACCGAGCCCTGGCAGGGAATGATGGGCGTCAGGCCCGCGCGCAGCAGGCTCTCCAGCAGGGCGATGGTCGCCGGCGCGACGCCCGAGGCGCCCTGCGCCAGGCTCGCCAGCTTCAGCGCCAGCATCAGCCGCGCGACCGGCTCGGGCATGGGCTCGCCCACCCCGGCGGCGTGCGACAGCACGATGTTGCGCTGCAGGGTCGCCAGGTCGGCGGCGTCGATGCGCACCGAGGCCAGCTTCCCGAAGCCGGTGTTGATGCCATAGGCGGGGTCGCCCCGCTCGACGATGCGCTGGACGGCCGCCGCGCTTTCGGCGACCGGCCCCGCCGAGGCGGGGTCGAGCCGCACCGCCGCGCCGCGATGGATCGCCCGCCAGTCGCGCAGCGCGACCTCGCCCGGATGGAGGATCACCTCGTCCATGTCTCGCCTCCGAACACGCGGGCGTGCAGCGGGTTGAAGCCCATGCGGTAGACCAGCTCCGCCGGCCGGCCGATGTCCCAGATCGCCAGGTCGCAGCGCTTGCCGGGCTCCAGCGTGCCGGCTTCGGCCAGCAGGCCGAGCGCCCGCGCCGCCTCGCGGGTGACGCCGGCCAGGCACTCCTCGACGGTGAGCCGGAAGAGCGTCGCGGCCATGTTCATGGTCAGCAGCAGCGAGGTCAGCGGCGAGGTGCCGGGATTGCAGTCGGTGGCCAGGGCCATCGGCACGCCGGCCTCGCGCAGCGCCGCGATGGGCGGCAGCTGCGTCTCGCGCACGAAGTAGAAGGCGCCGGGGAGCAGAGTCGCCACGGTCCCCGAACGGGCCATCGCCGCGACGCCCGCCTCGTCCAGGTGCTCCAGATGATCGGCCGAGAGCGCGCCGAATTCGGCGGCCAGGGCCGCGCCGCGCAGGTTGGACAGCTGTTCGGCATGCAGCTTCACCGGCAGGCCGTGGGCGCGGGCGGCCTCGAAAACCCGCCGGGTCTGCGCCGGGGTGAAGCCAATGCCCTCGCAGAAGGCGTCGACCGCGTCGGCCAGGCCCTCGGCGGCGACGGCGGGGATCATCTCGCGGCAGACGAGGTCGATGTAGCCGTCCGGATCGCCGGCGAACTCCGGGGGCAGGGCGTGGGCGCCCAGGAAAGTGGTGCGGATCCTCACCGACCGTTCGGCGGCCAGGGCGCGGGCGGCGCGCAGCAGCTTCAGTTCATCCGCCAGCGAGAGGCCGTAGCCGGATTTCACCTCCACGGTCGTCGCGCCCTCGGCGATCAGGGCGTCGAGGCGGGGGAGGGCGGCCGCCACCAGTTCGCGCTCGCCGGCCGCGCGGGTGGCCCGGACGGTCGAGACGATGCCGCCGCCGGCGCGGGCGATGTCCTCGTAGGCGGCGCCGGCCAGCCGCAGCTCGAACTCCTGGGCGCGGTCGCCGGCGAAGACCAGGTGGGTGTGCGGGTCGATCAGGCCGGGCGTGATCCAGCGGCTTTCGCAGTCCACCCGCCGGGCGGCGGGCGCCGGCGGGCAATCGGCGCGGGGACCGGCGAAGGCGATCCGCCCCTCGCGGGCCAGCACCGCGCCGTCCTCGATGAGGCCCAGGCCCGGCCGGTCGGGCGCCAGCGTCGCCAGATGCGCGTTGAACCAGAGCGTCTCGCCAGACATGCGCCTTGATAGGCGATGCTTGGCGGCTCGCGCAATAATGTCTAGACAATTAGCTGGTCTTGGAGCCACCCCGCATGACGCTCTGGTTCGATAGCGCCCTGCTGCCCGAGGGATGGTCGCGCGGGGTCCGGGTGACGGTCCGTGACGGCCTGGTCGCCGAAGTCGTCGCGGGCGTCGGACCGGCGGCGGACGACGAGCGTCATGCCTGCGCGGTCCCGGGGCTGGCCAATGTCCACAGCCATGCCTTCCAGCGGGCGATGGCCGGGCTCACCGAGACGCGGGGGCCCAGCGCCGACAACTTCTGGACCTGGCGCGAGTGGATGTACCGGTTCCTCGACCGGCTGACGCCGGAGGACGTGCGCGCCGTCGCCGCCCAGGCCTATGTCGAGATGCTGCAGAGCGGGTTCACCCGCGTCGGCGAATTCCACTACCTGCACCACCAGGCCGACGGCGCCCCCTATGACGACATCGGCGAAATGGCTGCGGCGGTGGCGCAGGCCGCGGACGACACCGGCCTTGGCCTGACCCTGCTGCCGGTGTTCTACGCCCATTCCGGATTTGGCGGCGCGGCGCCGGTCGCCGGCCAGCGCCGCTTCATCTGCGGCCTCGACGCCTTCGCGCGAGTGCTGGAAGCCTGCGAGCGGCTGACGGCGCGCCTGCCCGACGGCCGGACCGGTGTCGCCCCGCACAGCTTGCGCGCAGTGACCCCTGAGGAACTGGCGGCCGTGGCGCGGATGGCCGGCGGCCGGCCGGTGCATATCCACGCCGCCGAACAGGTGAAGGAGGTCGCGGACTGCCTCGCCTGGTCCGGCCGCCGGCCGGTGGAGTGGCTGCTCGACAACGCCGGGGTCGGCGAGGCTTGGTGCCTGATCCACGCCACCCACCTGACGCCGGCCGAGGTCGCCGGCCTGGCCCGCGCCGGCGCGGTCGCCGGGCTGTGCCCGATCACCGAGGCCAATCTGGGCGACGGGGTCTTTCCCGCCCAGGCGTTCCTGCGGGCGGGCGGCGTGTTCGGCGTCGGGACGGACTCCAATGTCCACATCGACGCGGCCCAGGAGCTGCGCGCCCTGGAGTACGCCCAGCGCCTGTCGCTCCGCGCCCGCAACGCGCTCGCCAAAGCCGAGGGCGCCTCGACGGGCGCCGAACTCCATGCGCGCGCGCTCGCCGGCGGGGTCCAGGCCCTGGCCGACCCGGCGGGCGGGATCGCCGAAGGCCGGCCGGCGGACCTGGTCAGCCTCGATCCCGACCATCCCAGCCTCGCCGAGCGTCGGGGCGACGCGGTGCTCGACGGCTGGATCTTCGCCGCCGCCGACCGGGCGGTGGACTGCGTCTGGCGCGCCGGCCGCAAGCAGGTCAGCGGGGGGCGCCACCTCTCGGCGGACCGGATCGCCGCCGATTACCGGCAAGTCCTGCGCAAGCTCCTCGCCTGACCGCGACGGACGGGCGCCGTCTGGGCTTACCGATGAGTTTAAAGGCTCTGAATCACGCCGCCCTCCTACTGGCGGCCGGGCAGAGTCCTTAAGAAGGAATTCGCCGGCGCCTGCGGCGCGTGAACGCGGCGGCCGAAGAGCATTGGGGAGCACATGGCCGGCAATTTCTACGAGGTCCTGAGCGCGGCCTTCGTGGTCGAGCGCGACTGCTTCCGCCGCCCCGACGAAGGCGCGGTGACCTACGGCGACCTGGTCCGGGCGGTCGACGCCGCCGCCGAGCGGCTGCGCGCCGAGGGCGTGGCGCCGGGCGACCGGGTGGTGCTGATCGCCGAGAAGAGCTGGGAAGTGGTCGCGGTCTATCTGGCGACGCTCAAGGCGGGCGCCGTCTTCGTGCCCTTGAACCCGAGCTACACCCCGGCCGAGCTGGACTACTTCCTGGGCGACTGCCGCCCCAAGGCGGTGGTCCGCGATCCGCCGGACTTCATCGCCGGGGCGCTGGCCGCGGCGGTCGCGCGCCCCTCGGCCACCGAGCCGCGCGCTCCGGGCGATGCGGCCTCGATCGTCTACACCTCCGGCACCACCGGCCGCTCGAAAGGCGCGATCCTGACCCACGGGGGGCTTGCGGCGAACGGCGAGGCGGTGCGGCGGGCCTGGGGCTTCGACGGCGGCGACGTGCTGCTGCACGCCCTGCCGGTGTTCCATGTGCACGGCCTCTACATCGCCCTGCACTGCGCGCTGCTCAGTTCCTCGCCGATGGTCTGGCTGGCGAAGTTCTCCGAGGCCGCGGTGCTGGCCGGCCTGCGCGAGGCCAATGTGCTGATGGGGGTGCCCACCTTCTACACGCGCCTGCTCGCCCATCCGGGCTTCACCCGCGAGCTCGCCGACGGCGTGCGGCTGTTCGTCTCGGGATCGGCGCCTCTGCTGCCCACCACCTTCGACGCCTTCGAGGCGCGGTCCGGCCAGCGGATCCTCGAACGCTACGGGATGAGCGAAGCCCTGGTGATCGCCACCAATCCGCTCGACGGCGAGCGGCGGGGCGGCAGTGTCGGCTTTCCCGTCGAGGGGCTTGAGGTGCGGATCGCCGGCGGGGCCGAGGTCGGCGGTATCGAGATCCGGGGCGAGAGCGTCTTCGCCGGCTACTGGGAGCAGCCGGACAAGACCGCCGAGGCCTTCACAAGCGACGGATGGTTCGTCACCGGCGACGTGGGCCGGCTGGACCCGGACGGGCGGCTGTGGATCTCGGGCCGCGAGAAGGACCTGATCATCACCGGCGGCTTCAACGTCTATCCGAAAGAGATCGAGCTGATCCTCGATGAGCTGCCGGGCGTGGTCGAGAGCGCCGTGATCGGCCTGCCGCACCCCGATTTCGGCGAGGCGGTGACCGCCGTCGTGCTGGGCGAGGCGGTCGAAGGGCGGCTGCTCGCCGCCGCGCGCGAATCGCTCGCACCCTACAAGGTCCCCAAGCGCGTGATCTTCGTCGACGAGCTGCCGCGCAACGCGATGGGCAAGGTGCAGAAGAACCTGCTGCGCGCGCGCTTTGGCGACATCTACACCTGATCTGGGCCAGCGTTACCGGCCGACGAGCGGCGGCCGGTTCACCGCCCACGCACGGCGGCGGTGCTAGCGCGAACCACCAGCTGATGCGCCAGGGTGACGTGCCGCACGGTGTCCGCCGCGCCGGAGAGCACGTCCAGCAGCAGCCGGACGACCTCGTGGCCGATCGCCTCCTTCGGCTGGCTGACCGTGGTCAGCGGCGGGTCGAGGTGGCGGGCGTAGCGGATGTCGTCGAACCCCACCAGCGAGACGTCCGTCGGGCAGGCGAGGCCCCGCCGGCGCAGGGCTTCCAGCGCCCCCATCGCCATCTCGTCCGAGAAGCAGAAAAGGGCGCTCGGCGGTTCGTGAGCGTCCAGCAAGGCCAGGCTTTGCGCCAGTCCGGATTCGATCGAAAAGTCGCCCTGCGCGACAGCCAGTCCGCCGAGGCCGCGGCGGGCCGCGGCGGCCCGCGCGCCGGCCAGACGGTCGCGGCTGAGGGGGCTGGCCAGCGGGCCGGTGACCACGCCCACCCGCCGGTGCCCCAGTGCGAAGAGGTGGTCCATCGCCTCCTCGGCCGCCCGCTGGTTGTCGATGTGAGCGCTGGCCACGCCCAGGCCCGGGCTGAACTCGCAGCCGTTGACGATGGGAGCCGCCGCGCCCTGGCGCGAGACCATCTCGGCCAGCGAGGCCGGTAGCCGGTGGCCCAGGAAGATCAGTCCGTCCGCCTCCTTGCGGCGCAGCATCCCGGCGTACTGCGCCTCGCGCGCCGGATCGTGCCGGGTGTCGCCCAGCAGCACCGAGTAGCCCGCCGCGCTGGCGGCCTCTTCCACGCCGCGGATCACCTGCGAGAAGAAGGGGTTGGAGATGTCCGGCACGGTGACCAGGATCTTGTGCGTCCTCAGCGTCCGCAGGTTCTTGGCCGCCACATTGGGGGCGTAGCCCAGCCGGGAGATCGCCTCTTCCACGCGCGCCCGGGTCTCTTCCGCCACCCGCTCGGGCGCGCTCAGCACGCGCGAGACCGTCGCCGTCGAGACGCCCGCTGCGCGCGCGACATCCTGCATCGTGGGCATCGGGTTGCGTCCGTCGATCGTTCGTGTAATCGATTACATCACGCTGGCGGCGGCGATCAACGAATCTTCGCTGGAAGGCTGGCCGCCGCCCAGCCGAGAGCCGCTCAGGAGTCCCGCCGTGCCCCATCTCGCCCCGATGGTCGACCCGTGCGGCGGCCTTGTGATCGCAAGGGACGGCCGCCGCGCGGTCCGACCGGCCGGCGTGATGGCGTGACGGCGCCCATTCCCCTGGCGATGGTCGGCGGCGGGCCGGGGGCGTTCATCGGCCCGGTGCACCGCATGGCCGCCGAGCTGGACGGCCGGTTCCGCCTGGTGGCCGGCGCCTTCAGCCGGGAGGCCGACAAGAGCGCCGCTGCGGGCCGGGCGTGGGGCCTCGACCCCGACCGCACCTATGCCGACTACCGGATGATGATCGAGGCGGAGGCGGCCCGGCCCGACGGCGCCCGCGTGGTGGTGGTGGCGACGCCCAACGACACACACCTTGCGGTATCGTCGGCCGCGCTGCGGACCGGCCTGCATGTCATGAGCGACAAGCCCGCGACCCGCGATCTGGCCGAGGCGCTGCAGCTGGCCCGGATCGTCCGCGAGTCCGGCCGCCTCTACGGTCTGACCTATGTCTATACGGGCTATCCGATGGTCCGGGAGGCGCGCGGGATCGTCGGGCGCGGCGAACTGGGGGCGATCCGCAAGGTGGTGGTGGAATACCAGCAGGGCTGGCTCTCGCGCCCCATCGAGCGCGAGGGTTCGCGGCAGGCGGAATGGCGCGCCGATCCCGCGCGCGCCGGGGTCGGCGGCTGCATCGGCGACATCGGGGTGCACGCCTTCAATCTGGCCGAGTTCATCGCCGGCGACCGCGTGGAGCGCCTCTGCGCCGATGTCTCGACCCTGGTTCCCGGGCGGGTGCTGGACGATGACGCCAATGTGCTGCTGCGTTTCGCCGGCGGGGCCCGCGGGGTGCTGGTCGCCTCGCAGGTCTGCGCCGGCGCCCGCAACGGGCTGCGGATCGAGGTCTTCGGCGAGAAGGGCGGCCTGGCCTGGAGCCACGAACGGCCGGACCGCCTCACCCTGGACTGGCTCGACACACCCACCCAGGTGCTGCATGCGGCCGCCCCCTATCTCGCCGACCCGGCCGCCGCGCGCATCCCGACCGGCCATCCCGAGGGGTTCATCGAAGCCTTCGCCAACCTCTACCGGGATTTCGCCGCCGCCATCGCCGAGGCGTCTCCCGAGCCCGGCCTTGCGCCCGGCATCGTCGAAGGCGTGCGCGGCATGGCCTTTGTCGAAACGGCCGTGTCGGCCAGCCGGGAGGGACGGGGCTGGGTCGACCTGACGGAGGAACCGATATGAAAACCATCCGCGGGCCGGGGATCTTCCTCGCCCAGTTCATCGGGCCCAAGCCCCCCTTCGATCGCCTGGAGACCATCGCCGCCTGGGCGGCCGGGCTCGGCTACGTCGGCGTGCAGATGCCGACCGGCGGGCCGGAGTCCTTCTTCGACCTGGAGCAGGCGGCGGACAGCCAGACCTACTGCGACGACGTCGCCGGCGTGCTCGCCGAGCATGGCCTGGTGGTCACAGAGCTCTCCACCCACCTGCAGGGCCAGCTGGTGGCGGTGCATCCGGCCTATGACGAACTGTTCGACGCCTTCGCGCCCAAGGCGGTTCGCGGCAAGCCCGCCGAGCGCCAGGCGTGGGCGACGCGGCAGCTCAAGCTGGCGGCCGCGGCCAGCCGCCGGCTGGGCCTCTCGGCGCACGCGACCTTCTCCGGCGCCCTGGCCTGGCCATACATCTACCCCTGGCCGCAGCGGCCGCCCGGCCTGGTCGAGGAGGCCTTCACTGAACTCGGCCGCCGCTGGCGACCGATCCTCGACGCCTTCGAGGAACAGGGCGTCGATGTCTGCTACGAGATCCACCCGGGCGAGGATCTGCACGACGGCGCGACCTTTGAGCGGTTCCTGGACGAGGTCGACGCTCACCCGCGCGCCAACATCCTCTACGACCCCAGCCACTTCGTGCTGCAGCAGCTGGATTATCTCGACTACATCGACCGCTATCACGAGCGCATCCGCGCCTTCCATGTGAAGGACGCCGAGTTCCGCCCGACCGGGCGCTCGGGCGTCTACGGCGGCTACCAGGGCTGGGTCGAGCGGCCCGGGCGGTTCCGCTCGCTGGGCGACGGCCAGATCGACTTCGGCGCCATCTTCTCCAAGCTCGCCGCCTACGGCTATCCGGGCTGGGCGGTGCTCGAGTGGGAATGCGCGCTGAAGCATCCGGAAGACGGCGCCCGCGAAGGGGCGCCGTTCATCCGCGACCATATCATCCGCGTCACCGAGCGGGCGTTCGACGACTTCGCCGGCGCCGCCGTCGACCGCGGGCAGATCCGCCGCCTGCTCGGCCTGGGCGAGCCATAGCGGCGGAGGGGGCGGCCTAAGTCATTGAAAAATGGTGGGTGTACAAGGATTCGAACCTTGGACCCGCTGATTAAGAGTCAGCTGCTCTACCAACTGAGCTATACACCCGTTCGCGGCCGGCCCTCCGGGAGGGCCTGTCGGCGAGGGCGCGGAACATAGGGATTTTCGGCCTCTTGGCAAGGCGGCGTTTGGGGGCGGTGTGGCGCGACGCGATCTGACCGGGGCGGTGGACTTCGCCTATCTCGAAAACTTCGCCGCCGGCGACGCCCGGGTGGTCGAGGAAGTGCTGGAGCTGTTCCGCGAACAGGCGGCGATCTGGCGGCCGCTGCTGGACCCGCAGATCGAGGGCTGGCGCGACGCCCTGCATACCCTGAAGGGCTCCTCGCGCGGCGTCGGGGCCTTCGCGCTCGGTGAGGCTTGCGCGATGGCCGAACTGCACGGCGAGCGGCGGCTGGCGGCGGTGCTGGACGAGCTCGACCGGGCGCTGGCGGACATCGCCGCCTGGCTGCACGAACAGGCGCTGCAGTCGCTGAAGACGCCGCGGCGCTAAATCCCCGCGCCGGCGTCCAGGGTGCGCAGCGCCGCCTCGTGGGCCTCGGCCTCGGCGGTCACCCAGGCGATGAAGGCTTTGACCTGCGGCAGGCGGCCCTTCGGTTTGGGGTGGACCAGGTGATAGGCGAAATCCAGCGCCGTCTCGTCGCTGAACGGCATCACCAGGCGGCCGGCGTCGAGGTCGGCCTGGGCCAGGGTGCGCTTGGCGAGCGCCACGCCGCGACCGTTGACGGCGGCCTCGATCACCAGGCTGGACTGGTTGAAGCGCGGGCCGCGGCCGCCCTCGATCCCCTTGAGGCTGCGCGCGGCGAGCCACATCGGCCAGTCGGGGCAGCTGTCGTCGGCGTCCGAGGAGCCGTCGTGCAGCAGCACGTGGCGCGCGAGGTCGGCGGGGGAGGCGAGGGGGTTCTCCTCCAGCAGCGCCGGGCTGGCGACGGGGGCCACGCTCTCGCCGAGCAGGCGGATCACCTCCAGGCCGGGGTAGCGGCCGGGGCCGTAGCGGATGGCGAGGTCGACATCGCCGGCCGAGAGGTCGATCACGTCCATGCCGGCCGAGAGCCAGACGTCGACCTGCGGGTGCGCGGCCTCGAAGCGGCCGAGGCGCGGCACCAGCCACTTGGCGGCGAACGACGGCGCGGCGGTGATCGTCAGTCGGCGACCATCGACGGCGGCGGTCAGCACGCTGGCGGCCTCGGCCAGGCGGTCGAACGCCTCGCGCAGGGCGGGCAGGGCGGTCTGGGCGGCGTCGGTGAGCAGGAGGCCCTTGGGCGTGCGCTTGAAAAGGGCGGCGCCGACATAGTCCTCCAGGTTCTGGATCTGCTGGCTGACGGCGCCGGGGGTGACGGAAAGCTCGTCGGCCGCACGCGAGAAGTTCAGGTGGCGCGCGGCGGCCTCGAAGGCGCGCAGGGCGTTCAGCGGCGGCAGGCGGCGGCGTTCCATCCTAAGTTTTCCTGAAAGCCCCGGCAGACATCGTGGTTTGCGAAATGGCTGCTTCGGTCCCAGTTTGCAAACGCTCGCTGATGTATCGGCCCTTTTCTTCAGCGGGCAGGAAACAGCGGGGCGGGCGGCGACGCCCGCCCCGCTATGACCATTAGAGGTTCTATAAGCTGATGCGCTCTTCGCCGCAAAAGCCCCGTTCATCCGGCCTGGTCGTCCTGGGCGGCGAGGGCGCGCGCGCGCCCGGCGAGGTCTGGCTGGTGGGCGCCGGCCCCGGCGATCCCGAGCTTCTCACCCTGAAGGCGCTCAAGGTGCTGCAGCAGGCCGACGTGGTGGTCCACGACGGCCTGGTCCCGGACGAGATCCTGGATTTCGCCCCGCCCCGGGCGCGGCGGATTTCCGTCGCCAAGCGCAAGTCGCGCCACTCCTATTCGCAGGACGACATCAACCGCATGCTTGTCGCCTTCGCGCGCGAAGGGCTGCGCGTGGTGCGGCTGAAGGGCGGCGATCCGTTCGTCTTCGGCCGCGGCGGCGAGGAGCGCGACTTCTGCCGTTCCGAAGG
>JADZBR010000004.1 GCA_020852035.1 Caulobacteraceae bacterium | reverse complement strand
GGCGCCGCGCGCGGCTACGTCCCGGAGAATTACGGCAGCCCCGTCCGCCTGCCGGAGCTGGGGCCGATCGGCGCCAACGGCCTCGCCAACGCACGCGATTTCCTGACGCCCGTCGCGGCCTATGAAGACGTCGAAGGTCCCGTCGAAGTCGTGCAGAAGTTCATGGGCGGCCTGTGGCGCACGGCGCTGGACCATTCGCCGCTGGACGTCGTCGCCTGGCACGGCACGCTCGCGCCCTACAAATACGACCTCGCCAGGTTCAACACGATCGGCACGGTCAGTTACGACCATCCGGACCCGTCGATCTTCACGGTCCTCACCTCGCCCAGCGAGACGCCCGGCACCGCCAACGTCGACTTCGTGATCTTCCCGCCCCGCTGGATGGTGGTCGAGCACACCTTCCGCCCACCGTACTTCCACCGGAATGTGATGAGCGAGTTCATGGGCCTGGTGCATGGCGAGTACGACGCCAAGGAAGGCGGCTTCGCCCCCGGCGGCGCCTCGCTGCACAACCGTATGAGCGCCCACGGACCCGACCGCGCCAGCTACGACAAGGCGGTGGCGGCGGACCTGAAGCCCGCCAAGATCGACCATACGCTCGCCTTCATGTTCGAGACGCGCTGGCCGGTCACCGCCACCGCTTTCGCGATGAAGACCCCGGCGTTGCAGCGCGATTACGACGCTGTCTGGGACGGCTTCGATAAGGCGAAGGTCTGATCGCCGCGATGGGTGTCGCGCAGCGATTTTAGACCGCGATCCTTCCCTGTCGTCATCGCCGGACTTGTTCCGGCGACCCATGCGCGCCGACAGGTGGAGGTAGATCACGACCCCGTCGCGTCCATAGGCCCACGGGACAAGCCCGTGGGTGACGGTGGAGGGACGGGTGGCTGGCTCTGCGCCCCTACCTCCCGTCGGCGGAAGGGAGGGGCTTCAGCCCTTGGTCCGATAGTCCCCGAACGTCCCGTCCCGCGCCGAGAGCGCCTGGGTGACGCCCTCGCGCATCCTGGCCATGTATTCGCGCGACGCCTTGGTGCTCCAGCCCAGCGCGTGCAGGTCCGTGCCCGCGCGCAGGCCCTGGCGCATGCCCATCGCCTCCATCTGCCGGTGCACAAGCCGCTTGTTCAGCTGCGCCAGCTCCGGGTCGATCTTGGCCACCCGCTCGGCCATCGCCAGCACCGCCGCCTCCAGCTCGCCGGCCGGGAAGGCGCGGTTGGCGAAGCCCAGGCGCACCGCCTCGTGGCCGTCGATGGAGTCGCCGGTCAGCATCTGCTCCATCGCCGCGCGCATGCCCATCAGCCAGACGTGGAAATGGTTGTCCGGCGGGCTCATCGTGCGCACCGCCGGGTAGCCGATCTGGGCGTCCTCGGCGACGTAGACGAGGTCGCAGGCCGTCGCCAGTTCCGAGCCGCCGGCCAGGCACCAGCCATGCACCTGGGCGATCACCGGCTTGGCCAGGTCCCAGACGCGGAAGCAGCCCTCCACCACGTGCCGCGCCCACTGGCCCTGGTTCCCGGCCGTATGCCACGGCAGCTCGCCGACCCCGGCCAGGTCGTAGCCCGCCGAGAAGCACACCCCCGCGCCGCGCAGGATCATCACCCGCACCTCGGGATCGTGGTCGCCGTCCTCCAGCGCCTCGAAGATCGCCGCCCTCAGCGCATTGGAGAGCGCGTTGCGCTTGGCCGGCCGGTTCAGGGTGATCCGCCGCACATGCGGGGCCGGGTCGTCGGTCTTGAGGATCGGCTCGTCGGTCATGGCAATTTCTCCCGCCGCGACGCTAGCAGGCGAGGGCAGGGGGACAACGGCGACGTAGCGTCAAGGCGCAGCTCTCGCGCAGCGCCAGAGGGCTTCCTACCTTTCGCCGCATGACCGAGACCCCGACCCTGACGGCCGACGCCTACGAACGCGAAGCCGAGGCCGAGCTGATCCTCTGGCGCAGCAAGATGCTGCGCGGCCCCAGCGCCTGGGACAAGGCGACCCGCGGGGTGCAGGACAGGATCATCAGGGTGATCCCCGAGAAGGTGCACGAGGTGGTCACTTCGGCGATGTCGGGGCTCACCCGCGCCATCCTCACCGGCTCGGAGTTCGCCAACCCCCGGCCGCTGCTGACCGGCTCGCTCGCCGAGCGCGAGGCGCGCGTGAAGGCCGCGATCGACGACTACCGCAAGGGCGCGGCGATCGAGGGCGGGGTGGCCGGCGCCGGCGGCTTCCTGCTGGCCGCGGCGGACTTCCCGATCCTGCTGGGCATCAAGATCAAGCTGCTGTTCGACATCGCCGCGCTCTACGGTCATCAGACCGAGCACATCGGCGAGCGGCGCTTCATCCTCACCATCTTCCAGCTGGCCTTCTCCAGCGCCCGCCACCGCGCCGAGGTGCTGGAGGCCCTTGAGAGCCTCGCGCGCGCGGACCTGGCCGACGATGCGGCGATGGAGGGCTTCGACTGGCGGCGTTTCCAGCAGGAGTATCGGGACTACATCGACCTGGCCAAGCTGGCCCAGCTGATCCCGGTGATCGGCGCGCCGGTGGGGGCGGCCGCCAACTGGTGGCTGCTCGACCAGCTCGGCGAAACGGCGATGGGCGCCTACCGGACGCGCTGGCTGGCCCGGCCGTGAGGCTTGCGCCCCGGCGGCTTTTCGCGGCCTGATGGCCGCGGGCGCAGGGGAGGGCGCGGCGATGGGTTTCTACGAACGGCGCATCCTGCCCAAGCTCCTGTGCATGGCCTGCGCCAGCCCGCCGATCCTCAAGCAGCGCGCCAAGGTCGTGCCGCACGCCGAGGGCCGGGTGCTGGAGCTGGGCATCGGCGGCGGGTTGAACCTGGCCTGCTACGATCCGGCGAAGGTGAGCGGGGTCTTCGGCGTCGACCCCTCGGCGGAGCTGCGGGCCATCGCCGAGGCCGCGCCCCGCGCCGAGGGTCTGGCCGTCGAGGTGCGCGAGGGCGAGGCAGAAGCCCTGCCCTTCGAGGACGCCAGCTTCGACAATATCGTCTGCACCTTCACCCTCTGCTCGGTCTGCACGCCGGCGTCGGCGCTGGCCGAGGCGCGCAGGGTGCTGAAACCCGGTGGCCGGTTCCTGTTCTGCGAGCACGGGCTGGCGCCCGATCCGGACGTGGCGAAATGGCAGCGCCGCGTCGAGCCGGTCTGGAAGCGCCTGTTCGGCGGCTGTCACCTGACCCGCCCGATCGGCGGGGCGCTGGAGGCCGCCGGGTTCCGTCTCGACCGGCACGAGAGCATGTACCTGCCCAAGACCCCGCGCATCGCCGGCTGGAACGAGTGGGGCTCGGCGGTTCCGGCCTGACGCGCTAGGCTTGCGGCATGGCGACCCTGCTGGCGATCCACGCCCATCCCGACGACATCGAGTTCCTGGCGGCGGGCATGCTCGCGGGCCTGGCGGCCAGGGGCCACCGCATCGTCATCGCCACCGCCACCGCGGGCGAGTGCGGGTCGGCCGAATCCGGCCTCGAGGAAACAGCCCGCATCCGCCAGGCCGAGGCGGCGGAGGCGGCGGCGCTGATCGGGGCGGACTACCGCTGCGTGGGTTTTCCCGACCTGGGGGTGTTCAACGACGATCCTTCACGCCGCCGGGTGACCGAACTGCTGCGCCAGGTGCGTCCGGATGTCGTGCTTACCGCCTCGCCCGCCGACTACCATCCCGACCACGAGACGATCAGCCTCCTGGTCCGCGACGCCTGTTTCGCCGCCCCCGTGCCCAACTACCACACCGGTGAGGCGGCGCCGCTGGAGACCATCCCGCACCTCTACTTCTGCGACCCCATCGGCGGGCGCGACCGCACCGGCGCGCGGCTGGAGCCGGAGTTCGGCGCCGACGTGAGCGCGACCTACGCGACCAAGGCCGCCATGCTGGCCCGCCACCGCAGCCAGGTCGCCTGGGTGTCGAAGCAGCACGACACGCCCGACAACCAGGCCTGGCTGAGGTCCTGGGCAGAGCGGCAGGGGCGGGCGTTCGGTGTCCCGCTGGCCGAGGGCTTCCGGCAGTACCGCCACCAGCCCTATCCGACCACGCCGCTGTTGCAGGACCTGCTGGGCGCAGCGTTGCTGACGCCGATTGTCCAAGCGTGACACGGATCGGCGGTGCGTCCTTCGAGACACCCGCTTCGCGGGCCCTCAGGATGACGAGCTCAGCGAAAGCTTAGTCATGGTGAGGAGCGCACAGCGCGTCTCGAACCACGCACGGCGGACCCGCGTCGAAGGCGGCTTCAGCCGCCCGTGCGGGCTTCGTCGTAGCGCGCCCACATCGGGCTGCAGTCCAGCATGACGCCCTCGGCCATCGCCCGGTCGAGCGCCATCACCGTCAGGCCCGCCTCCATCGAATCGAAGGGCGTGACGGGGAAGGGCGCTTCGCCCTCCAGCGTCGCCAGCAGGTCGCGGGCCATCGCCTGGTCCGCGCCGTTGTGCCGATCGTCGGTGAGGTCGCCGAACTCGATCCGCTCGGGCTTCCGGCGGTCCAGCGCTCGCCGGACCATCAGCTTGTTGCGCACCAGGTCGGCGATCAGCGTGCCCTCCGTCCCCGCCACGTACCAGCGACGCTCCGCCAGCGAGACGTGGCTGTTGGCATGGAACGAGAGCCGCACCTGGTTGTCGTATTCGACGATGGCGTTCTGGTGGTCGGTCACGTCCATGTCCGACTGGAAGGCGTCGTTGGCGCCCATCCAGCCGGCGTCGCGGTTCACATAGGCTTCCGAACCATCATCATAGACCCGGGGCCGCGCCGCCCGCTCCGGCGTGAAGATGCGCCGCCCGCCGAAGCTCGCCACCTTCGCCGCCCGCGCCCCGGCGATGCGGCCGAAGATATCGAAGTCGTGGCAGACCTTGTCGAGCAGGTAGGAGCCGCCCCATTCGCGCCGCCGCCGCCAGTTGCGCGCCAGATAGCCGCCGTGCTCCGGCGGCAGGTGTTCGGTGGCGTCGATGGAGACGATCTCGCCCAGGTCGCCCGAGTCCACACGGGCGATCACCTCGCGCACGATCTTCATCGAGCGCATGACCAGGCCGATGTAGAGCCGCGGCGGTTCGGCGCCCGAGAGCGCGCGGGCGAGGGCGAAGGTCTCCTCCTCGGTCCGCACGATGGGCTTTTCGGCGAACACCGGCCAGCCGGCCGCCAGCGCCAGGTTCAGGTGCTCGAAGTGCAGGTGGTTGGGCGTGCCGATCATCAGGAGGTCGAACGGGCCGGCCGCGATCAGCGCCTCGGCGCTTTCCACCGGCCGCCCGGCGTCGATCCCCGCCGCCGCCAGGATCGAGGCGCCGACCGGGGCGGGGTCGCAGTGCGCCGCCACCCGCAGCGACCATCCGACCTCGCGCATGGCCGCCAGCACGTGGGCGATGCGCTGGCCAACGCCGATGACGCCGATGCGGTAGGTCTTCATGGCTTTCCCCTCGACGTGCAGCCTAGCGCGCCGGCGCCTCGCCCGAGAAGCGCTTCAGGAAAGTTGGAAGTTTGGAGGCCTGGCCGAGAATCGAACTCGGGTACGCGGATTTGCAGTCCGCTGCGTCACCACTCCGCCACCAGGCCGTGTCGGGAAGGGCGCGATCTCTAGCCGAACGCCCCGCCTGCGGCAATCACTCGCGCACCGCCGATTGCCACCCGGTTAAGCGCGGACCTATAAGCGCGCGAACCACTCCAAGGGGCCCGGATGTCTTTCGATTTCGCCGCCGCGCGCGCCAACATGGTCGACAGCCAGGTGCGCCCCTCCGACGTGACCGATCCGCGCATCCACCATGCCATGCGCACCCTGCCGCGCGAAGAATTCATGCCGGAAGGCAAGCGGCACCTCGCCTACGCCGATGTGCAGGTGGAATACGCGCCGGGCCGCTTCCTGCTGAAGCCGCGCGATGTCGCCAAGCTGCTGCAGGCGCTGGAGCCGCGGGCCGGCGAGCGGGCGCTGGCGATCGCCGCGCCCTATGCGGCGGCGGTGCTCGAATCGCTGGGGGTCGAGGTCACGCGCCAGGACGAGGGAGACCTGAGTTCGGCCCAGGGCGGCGACTACGACCTCGTGGTCTGCGAATCGGCCGTGGCCAAGGCGCCGGCGGCGTGGCTGGCGGCTTTGAAACCCGGCGGCCGGCTGGGGGTGGTGGAGCGCAACGGCGTCTCGCGGGCGGTGATCTACCCCCACGGCGCGACGGCGGGGCGGCCGGCGTTCGACGCCGCGCAGGGCTTCCTCGCAGGCTTCGAGCCGCAACACGGTTTCGCCTTCTGAGGTGTGGCGGAAACACCTCGGCAACGTCGGCGTGAAAAAAGCTTAAGGACGCGGGGCATTGGCCCGATGGGCTTGGGCCGTCATATAGAACCGCAAAATACGCCGGTTACGTCGGGGATACGCATGTCGAAGTTTCGTCGCGGGGCATTGCTCGCCGCCGTCAGCAGCGCAGCGTTCCTCGCGGCCGCCGTTTCCGCCTCGGCCGAGACGCTCGCGGACGCCATCGCGCTCGCCTACGAGACCAACCCCACCCTGCAGGCCCAGCGCGCCAGCCAGCGGGCGCTCGACGAGAGCGTGGTGCAGGCCAGGGCGTCGGGATATCGGCCGCAGATCAGCGGCGCGGCGACGGCGGGGTGGAGCAAGACCGACACGCCTGGCGGCGGCGGATTTGTCGACACTAACGGGGACGGGATTCCCGACACCCAGGTTTCCAGCAGCAGCGTCGAGCGCAATTCCGGCGGCGCCAGCATCTCCGCCAGCCAGCCGATCTGGACCGGAGGGCGCGCGAAGTCCGCGGTGGAAGCTTCCGAGGCCGACATCCTGGCCGGTCGCGAGAACCTGCGCCGTGTGGAGATGACCGTCCTGCAGACCGTCATCCAGGCCTACGTCGACGTCCGCCGCGACATGGAGAGCCTGGCCATCCGCCAGGAGAACGTGACCGTCCTGCAGCGTGCGCTGGAGGAGGCCCAGGCCCGTTTCGACGTCGGCGAGATCACCCGCACCGACGTCGCCCAGGCCGAGGCGCGGCTCTCCGCCGCCCAGGCCGCGCTCGCCCAGGCGCAGGCGCAGCTCTCCATCAGCCGGGCCAACTACGCCGCCGCCGTCGGCCAGAACCCGACCGACCTCGCGCCGCCGCCAGCCATCGCCAGCCTGCTGCCGCCGACCATCGAGCAGGCCTTCGACTCGGCCGAAAACAACAATCCGCAGCTGCGCGCCGCCGAATACACCGAGCAGGGCAGCCGCGCGCGACTCTCGGCCGCCAAGGCCGACCGCCTGCCGAGCCTGGCCGCCACCGGCAGCCTGAGCTTCAACGGCCAGCTCGACCCCTTCGAGCCTGACGACTATTCGCGGACCATCACCGCCGGCGCGCGCCTGTCGGTGCCGATCTTCACCGGCGGCCTGACCTCCTCGCGCATCCGCGCCGCCGCCGAGCGCAACAACGCCGACCGCATCTCGGTGGAGACCGCCCGCCGGGCCGCCCTGCAACAGACCACCCAGGCCTGGAGCCAGACCCAGGCCGCCCGCGCCAGCGTCACCTCCAACGACTCCCAGGTGAAGGCCGCCCGCATCGCCGCCGAGGGCACCCGCGAGGAGCAGCGCGTGGGCCTGCGCACCACCCTCGACGTGCTGAACGCCGAGCAGGAATACCGCAACGCCCAGCTGGCCTACGTCTCGGCGCAGCGCGACGCCTATGTCGCCTCCGCCGCCCTCCTGGCCGCCGCCGGCCAGCTCGACGCGCGCTACTTCGCCCAGGTCACGCCGTACGATCCGGCCGCCAACACCCGCAAGGTGTCGCGCTCGTTCGGCTGGGTGCCCTGGGAGCCGGTGATCGAGGCGGTGGACTCCATCGGCGTGCCGCAGACCACCGAAAAGCCGCTGACCGCCACCGCGCCGATGGCCACGGCGCCGGCGACGCCTGCGGAGTAGCCTTGCGTGGTTCGAGACGCGCCCCTGACGGGTCGCGCCTCACCATGACCAGGTTTGCCGGTTTGTTGAATTCGTCATCCTGAGGGCGGCGAAGCCGCGTCTCGAAGGATGCATGGCCACGCCGCCGCACCCCAATTGCGATGACCCGAAGATCGCTCTAGGGTCCCGCTTCTTAGGATTCACCGCTCGAGAGCCGTCAGCGCCCATGTCCGACAACGCCCAGGAACCGACGATGGAGGAGATCCTCGCCTCCATCCGGCGCATCATCTCCGAAGACGACGCGCCGGCCTCGGAAGAGGCCAAGCCGGGCGATCCCGCGCCGGAGCCGGCCGCCGCCCCCGAGCCTGAACCTGAGCCGGAACCCGTCGCCGAGGCCGCGCCCGAACCGGAGCCGGAAGCTCCGGCCGAAGAAGTGCTGGAACTGACCGAGCGGGTCGAAGCCGAGAGCCACGGCGACCTGGACGTTTTCACCCCGCCGGCCGCCGAACCTGCGCCGGTCGCCGCCGAGCCGCCCCCCGTCCCGCCGCAACCCGAGCCGGAGCCGTTCCCCTTGAGCGCAACTGAAACCGGCCTCGTCGGGGCCGCCGCGGCGGGCGCCGCGGCCTCCGCCTTCGGCCAGCTCTCCGCCGCCATCTCCATGCCGGCCGACGGCCGCACACTGGAGGACGTCGTCCGCGAACTGCTGACGCCGCTGCTCAAGCAGTGGCTGGACGAGAACCTGCCGCGCATCGTCGACGCCGCCGTCCGCGACGAGGTCGAGCGCATCTCACGCGCGCGAGTACGCTAGGCCTGCATAGCGCGGGGAAACCTGCGCCGGCCGCTTCGCAAAATCCCTGATCTGGTTTAGCAGCGGCGCCCGAAAGGGCGGCCGCTTATCGTCATGCTTGAAAAGACCTTCGATTCCAAAACCGTCGAGCCGCGCCTCTATGAGGCGTGGGAGCGCTCGGGCGCCTTCCAGCCGCGTGGGGAGGGCGAGCCCTTCTCCATCGTCATCCCGCCGCCGAACGTCACCGGCTCGCTGCACATCGGCCACGCGCTGAACAACACCCTGCAGGACGTGCTGGCCCGCTTCGAGCGGATGCGCGGCAAGGCCGTGCTGTGGCTGCCCGGCACCGACCACGCCGGCATCGCCACCCAGATGGTCGTCGAGCGCCAGCTGGCCGAGGCCGGCAACATGAGCCGCCGCGACATGGGCCGCGAGGACTTCGTCGCCAAGGTCTGGGAATGGAAGGCCAAGTCCGGCGGCACGATCATCAACCAGCTGCGGCGCCTCGGCGCATCCTGCGACTGGAGCCGCGAGCGGTTCACGCTTGACGAGGGCCTGTCCGCCGCCGTCCGCAAGGTCTTCGTCCAGCTCTACAAGGATGGGCTGATCTACCGCGACAAGCGGCTGGTGAACTGGGACCCGCATTTCCAGACCGCCATCTCCGACCTGGAGGTCGAGCAGCGCGAGGTCGATGGGCACTACTGGCACTTCGCCTATCCGCTGGAGGACGGCTCGGGCGAAATCGTCGTCGCCACCACCCGGCCGGAGACCATGCTGGGCGACACCGCCGTCGCGGTGCATCCGAGCGACGAGCGCTACACCCACCTGATCGGCAAGGCCGTCCGCCTGCCGATCGTGAACCGGCCGATCCCGATCATCGCCGATGAGTATCCGGACCCGGAGAAGGGCTCGGGCGCGGTGAAGATCACGCCCGCGCACGACTTCAACGACTTCCAGGTCGGCAAGCGCCACAACCTGCCGCAGATCAACATCCTCGACGACTTCGCGCGCATCAACGACAACGCGCCGGCCGAATACCGAGGCCTCGACCGCTTCAAGGCGCGCGAGAAGGTGGTCGCCGCGTTCGAGGAACTCGGCCTGCTGCGCGGCATCGAGAAGACCCGTCACACCGTCCCGCACGGCGACCGTTCCGGCGTCGTCATCGAGCCCTATCTGACCGACCAGTGGTACGTTGACGCCGCGACGCTGGCCAAGCCTGCGATCAAGGCCGTCGAAGACGGGCGCACGGTCTTCGAGCCGCGCAACTGGGAGAAGACCTACTTCGAGTGGATGCGGAACATCGAGCCCTGGTGCGTCTCGCGCCAGCTCTGGTGGGGCCACCGCATCCCGGCCTGGTGGGGCGCGGACGGCCGCGTGTTCGTCGCCGAGAGCGAGGAGCAGGCGAGGGCGGCCGCCCGCGAGCACTACGGCCGCGACGAGCCGCTGCGCCAGGACGAGGACGTCCTCGACACCTGGTTCTCCTCCGGGCTCTGGGCGTTCTCGACGCTCGGCTGGCCGGAGAAGACCGAGGACCTGAAGCGGTTCTATCCGACCAGCACCCTGGTCACCGGCTTCGACATCATCTTCTTCTGGGTCGCCCGGATGATGATGCTCGGCATCCACTTCATGGGCGACGTGCCCTTCGACCGTGTCTTCATCAACGCCCTGGTCCGCGACGCCGAGGGCAAGAAGATGTCGAAGTCCAAGGGCAACGTCATGGACCCCTTGGAGCTGGTCGACGACTACGGCGCCGACGCCCTGCGCTTCACGCTCACCGCCATGAGCGGCCAGGCGCGCGACATCAAGCTCTCGCGCCAGCGCATCGAGGGCTACCGCAACTTCGGCACCAAGCTCTGGAACGCCTCGCGCTTCGCCCAAATGAACGAGTGCGTCCGCGTCGACGGCTTCGACCCTGCGAGCGTGCAGCAGCCGATCAACCGCTGGATCCGCGGCGAGACCGCCAAGGCGGCGACCGAGATCACCCGCGCGCTGGAGGGCTGCGGCTTCGATGCGGCGGCCAATGCGCTCTACCGCTTCGTCTGGAACACCTTCTGCGACTGGTACCTGGAGTTCGCCAAGCCGATCCTCAACGGCGACGACGAGGCCGCCCGCGCCGAGACCCGCGCCACCACCGCCTGGGCGCTGGACGAGATCCTGAAGCTGCTACACCCGATCTCGCCGTTCCTCACCGAAGAGCTGTGGGACAAGACCGCTGAGTTCGGCGGGCCGCGCGAGGGCCTCTTGATCACCGCCGCCTGGCCCGATCTGCCGCAGAGCTACGTCGACCCCGCCGCCGACGCGGAGATCAACTGGCTGGTCGCCTTGATCACCGAGGTCCGCCAGGTCCGCGCCGAGATGAACGTGCCGCCCGGCGCGCGCATCCCGCTGGCGG
>JADZBR010000003.1 GCA_020852035.1 Caulobacteraceae bacterium | reverse complement strand
TTCCGCCCCGGCGGCGTCCACCAGGACCTGCCAGACGCGCTGATCGAGGACATCGACGCCTGGTGCGTGGCCTTCCCGAAGGTCTGCGACGACATCGAGGGCCTGATCACCGACAACCGCATCTTCAAGCAGCGCAACGTCGATATCGGCGTGGTCTCGAAGGATGAGGCGCTGGCCTGGGGCTTCTCGGGCGTGATGGTGCGCGGCTCAGGGCTAGCCTGGGACCTGCGCCGCAGCCAGCCCTACGAGTGCTACAACGATCTCGAGTTCGACATCCCGCTGGGCGTCAACGGTGACTGCTACGACCGCTACCTCTGCCGCATGGAGGAGATGCGCCAGTCGGCGAAGATCATGCGCCAGTGCTGCGAGCGGCTGCGCAAGACGCCCGGCCCGGTGCTGACCGAGGACAACAAGGCCGCCCCGCCGCGCCGCGGCGAGATGAAGCGCTCGATGGAGGCGCTCATCCACCACTTCAAGCTCTACACCGAGGGCTTCCACACCCCGGCCGGCGAGGTCTACGCCGCCGTCGAGGCGCCGAAGGGCGAGTTCGGGGTGTTCCTGGTGAGCGACGGCACTAACAAGCCCTACAAGTGCAAGATCCGCGCGCCGGGCTATCCGCACCTGCAGGCCATGGACTGGATGAACCGCGGCCACATGCTGGCGGACGTCTCGGCCATCCTCGGCTCGCTGGACATCGTGTTCGGGGAGGTCGACCGGTGAGCCGCGCCGACCTCGCCCAGGCGCAGCTCGACGCCTACAACGCCCAGGACCTGGACGCGCACTGCGTGTGCTTCGCCGACGACATTGTCGTGGCCGACCTGAACGGGCAGGTCACCCGCCAGGGCAAGGCCGCCTATCGTGAGGCCTATGCTAGGATGTTCGCCGAGTTTCCGCAGAACAAGGCCGAGTTGGTGAACCGCATCGTCGTCGGCGACACCGTGGTCGATCACGAGCGGGTTGCGCGCAGCCCGCAGGGCCCGTTCTTCGAGGTGGCCGCCATCTACACCTTCGCCGGCGACAAGATCGCCCGCATCGATTTCGCGAGGGCTTAAGGGATGGCCGTTCGTCGCCTCGCCGCTGACCAGCCGGAGAGCTTCGCCTTCAGCGCCGAGACGCTGAAGCAGGCGCAGTGGTGGATCGCCAAGTATCCGCAAGGCCGCCAGCAGTCGGCGGTGATTCCGATCCTGTGGCTGGTGCAGAAGCAGGAGGGCTGGGTCTGCGAGCCCGCCATCCGCGCGGTCGCCCAGATGCTCGGCATGCCGGTGATCCGGGTGCTGGAGGTGGCGACCTTCTACACCATGTTCATGCTGGAGCCGGTGGGTTCCAAGGCGCTGGTGCAGGTCTGCGGCACGACGCCCTGCATGCTGCGCGGCTCGGGCGAGCTGATCGCGGTTTGCGAGCGCCGTATCGGCCAGCGCGACCACCTCTCCAAGGACGGCCAGTTCTACTGGCAGGAAGTCGAGTGCATGGGCGCCTGCTCCAATGCACCGATGGCCGCGATCAACGACTACTACTACGAGGACCTGACACCGGAGGTCTTCGAGGGCCTGCTGGACGACTTCGCCGCCGGCACGCGGCCCGAGCCGGGCTCGGCGGTCGAGCGCGTCAACTCCGCCCCGGAGGGCGGGGCCCAGGTGCTGACCGACCCGAAGCTCTACGACGGCTCCAAGGCCAAGAAGATCAAGATCCCCAACCTGCCGGAGCCGGCATGACCTGGCTCGGCCCCGTAACCCCCACCCCCGTCATCCTAGGCCTTGTGCCTAGGATCCCTGCCTCCGCCGCCCTGGCGATGGCGGGAGCGCCGGCATGACGGGCGATGTCGAGCCGATGATCCGCGTCGACGCGGGCCGCGCCGCGATGTTCGTACGCGGGCTGGTCCTGCGGGCGGCGTTCGAGGGCGCCTGCATACTGGCGGGTCTGGGCGCATGGTTCATGACGGGGCAGATCCTCTGGCTCGCGGTGGCGGTCGCCATCGGCTCAGCGCCAGTGGCGCTCCATGTCTTGCGACACGCGCGCCGGAACCGCGAACTTCAGGCTCTGGCTCATGCCACCCAGGCGAACCGGAGCATCGTCGAGTGAGCCTGGAAGCTCAGAAGGCGCAGATGAAGCGCATGGTGCTGATCAACGTGGTCTGCGGCGTGGTGGCGATCGCCGCCGCGTTCGGGGCGATCGCGGGCGACATCACGCCGCTGTGGGCGCTGTTCGCCGTGGCCCTGGCGGCCGGGTTCGCCGCGCAGATCAGGTTCATTCTCGCCGTGAAGGCGAACGGGGGAGGCGAGGCGTAACGTGGTCGGCATCCTCGAAGACAAGGATCGCATCTTCACCAACATCTACGGTCTGCAGGACCGTGGGCTGGAGGGCGCGAAGAAGCGCGGCACGTGGAACGGCACGGCCGATATCCTGAAGCAGACGCCGGAATGGATCTGCGAGCAGATCAAGAACTCCGGCCTGCGCGGGCGCGGCGGCGGCGGCTTCGGCACCGGGCTGAAGTGGACCTTCATGCCCAAGCAGGAGTCAGAGCGGCCGCACTACCTGGTCATCAACGCCGACGAGTCCGAGCCGGGCGCCTGCAAGGACCGCGAAATCCTGCGCAACGACGCGCACCTCTTGGTCGAAGGCGCCCTGATCGCCAGCTACGCGATCCGCGCGCACACGGCCTACATCTATATCCGCGGCGAGTACGTCTACGAGCGCGAGCGGCTCGAGGCGGCGATCAAGGAGGCCTACGAGGCCAGGCTGATCGGCAAGGGGAATGTCCACGGCTGGGACTTCGACCTCCACGTCACCCACGGCGGCGGGGCCTACATCTGCGGCGACGAGACCGCCCTGATGGAGAGCCTGGAGGGCAAGAAGGGTCAGCCGCGCCTGAAGCCCCCGTTCCCGGCCGGCGCCGGCATCTATGGCTGCCCGACGACCATCAACAACGTCGAGTCGATCTCGGTGGTCGGCACGATCCTGCGCCGCGGCGCCGACTGGTTCGCGGGCTTCGGGCGGCCGAACAACACCGGCACCAAGCTGATGGCCGGCTCGGGGCACCTGAACCGCCCCTGCGTGGTCGAGGAGACCATGGGCATTCCCATGCGGACCCTGATCGAGGACCACTTCGGCGGCGTGCGCGGCGGCTGGGGCAACCTGAAGGCGGTGATCCCCGGCGGGGCTTCCACCCCGATGATCACCCGCGAGCAGGCCGAGACCGCGCTGATGGATTTCGACCACCTGCGCGAATACAAGTCGATGCTCGGCACCGCGACGATGATCGTGTTCGACAACGACGCCGACCTGGTGAAGGGCATCGCCCGCATCAGCTACTTCTTCAAGCATGAGAGCTGCGGCCAGTGCACGCCGTGCCGCGAAGGCACCGGCTGGATGTGGCGGGTGATGGAACGCATGGCTTCCGGCGAGGCCGAGATGCGCGAGATCGACCTGCTGCTCGACGTCGCCAGCCAGGTGGAAGGCCACACCATCTGCGGCCTGGGCGATGCGGCCGCCTGGCCGATCCAGGGCCTCTTCCGCCACTTCCGCCACGAGGTGGAGGACCGCATCAACGCCTATCGCGCGGCCCGCGGCGTCTACGCCGGCGCGGCGATCGCGGCGGAGTAGGGGACATGGCGGAAGAACCCGACAACCTCGTCCTGCAGATGCTTCGGCGGATCGACACCAAGCTCGATCGCGTGACCGACGACCTTCAGGATTTGAAGGTCCGCATGACGCATGTTGAAGAAGGCCTGGCTGGGGTGAACCGCCGCCTGGACCGTCTCGAAGCGCGAACGGACCGCATTGAGAAACGGCTGGACCTCGTGGACTCCGGCTATGGCGGGATGCGCGAATAATGCCCACAGCCAAGGTCAACGGCGTCGACGTTGAGTTCGAGCCCGGGATGACGGTCCTGCAGGTGGCGGAGCTGGCGGGGGAGGAGATCCCGCGCTTCTGCTACCACGAACGGCTGTCGATCGCCGGCAACTGCCGCATGTGTCTGGTCGAGGTGAAGCCCGGCCCGCCGAAGCCCCAGGCCTCCTGCGCCCTGCCGGCCGCCGAGGGCCAGGAGATCATCACCAAGTCGCCGATGGTGAAGAAGGCCCGCGAAGGAGTGATGGAGTTCCTGCTCATCAACCACCCGCTGGACTGCCCGATCTGCGACCAGGGCGGCGAGTGCGACCTGCAGGACCAGGCCATGGGCTATGGCCGCGACGACAGCCGCTACGCCGACAATAAGCGGGCCGTCGAAGAAAAGTTCATGGGTCCGCTCATCAAGACGGTGATGACCCGCTGCATCCAGTGCACCCGCTGCGTGCGCTTCATCACCGAGGTGGCGGGCGTGCCGGAGATCGGCCTGATCTCGCGCGGCGAAGACGTTGAAATCACGACCTATCTCGACAGCGCCGTGACCAGCGAGCTGTCGGCCAATGTGATCGACCTCTGCCCGGTCGGCGCCCTGACCTCCAAGCCCTACGCCTTCAACGCCCGCCCGTGGGAGCTGAAGAAGACCGAGAGCATCGATGTGATGGACGCCCTCGGCTCGGCGATCCGCGTGGATGCGCGCGGGCCGGCGGTGCTGCGCGTGCTGCCGCGCACCAACGACGACATCAACGAGGAGTGGATCAGCGACAAGACGCGCTATGCGGTCGACGGTCTCTCCCGCCAGCGACTCGACCGGCCCTACGTGAAGGTCGGCGGCCGGCTGCAACCGGCCACCTGGGCCGAGGCGTTCGACGCCATCGCGGCCAAGGTCTCGGCCACGACGCCGGACCGCATCGGCGTGATCGCCGGCGACCTGCAGGACGCGGAATCCATGAAGGCCGCGCTCGACCTCTTCGGCGGCCTGGGCGTGACCAGCCTCGACTGCCGCCAGGACGGCTCGGCGCTGGGCGCCGGCCCGCGCGAGAGCTGGCTGTTCAACTCCACCATCGCCGGGATCGAGGAGGCGGACGTCCTCTTGATCGTCGGCGCCAATCCGCGCCTCGAGGCGCCGGTGCTGAACGCGCGGCTGCGCAAGCGCTGGATGGCCGGGGCGCTGAAGATCGGCGTGATCGGCGAGCAGGCCGACCTGACCTACGGCTACGACTACCTCGGCGCGGGCGCCTCGACGCTCGGCGGGCTCTCCAGGAGCCGCGGCGAGTTCGCCAAGGCGTTCAAGGGCGCCGAAAAGCCGGCGATCCTGATCGGGCAGGGGGCTCTCTCTCGCGCCGACGGCGGGGCGGTGCTAAAGGCGGCGGCTGCGGCGGCCAAGAGCTTCGGCGTGCTGAAAGACGACTGGAACGGCTGGAACGTGCTGCACACGGCGGCGGCGCGCGTCGGCGGCCTCGACCTCGGCTTCCTGCCCCGCGAAGGCGGCAAGACGGCCGGCGAGATGGTCGGCAAGGGCGCGCTCGACGTGCTGTTCCTGCTGGGCGCCGACGAGATCGACGCCTCCAGCTCTGACGCCTTCAAGGTCTATCTGGGCACTCACGGCGACGCGGGCGCCCACGGCGCGGACGTGATCCTGCCGGGCGCGGCCTATACCGAGAAGAACGGCCTCTATGTGAACACCGAGGGCCGGGTGCAGATGGGCGTGCGCGCCGTGTTCCCGAAAGGCGAGGCCAGGGAGGATTGGGCGATCCTGCGCGCGCTCTCCGAGCGCCTGGGCGCCAAGCTGCCCTACGACAGCCTCGACCAACTGCGGGCCAGGCTCTTCGAGGAGCATCCGACCTTCGGCCAGATCGACTATGCGCCGGGCTCCACGCCGACCAGCTTCGACCTTTCTGGCCTCGGCGCTGACGGCGAG
>JADZBR010000002.1 GCA_020852035.1 Caulobacteraceae bacterium | reverse complement strand
GCAGCGGGATGGTCAGCAGCATGGCCGCGAACCTCGGCAGCACCAGCGCCTCGAAGGGGTCGACGCCCATCACCTGCATGGCGTCGATCTCCTGGTTCATCTTCATCGAGCCGATCTCGGCGGCGAAAGCCGAGGCCGAGCGGCCGGCCAGCAGCACGGCGGTGATCACGATGTTGAACTCGCGCATCACCGCGATGCCGATCAGCTCGACGGCGAATACCGAGGCGCCGAACTGCTGCAGCATGTTGACGCCCAGCAGCGCCACGACCGCGCCGATGAAGAAGCTGGTGGTGGTCACGATCGGGATGGCGTCCAGCCCCGCCCGTTCGGCCACCGAGACCCAGGCCGCCCAGCGGATGCGCCGCGGGTCGACGATCGCCCGGCCGGTGACGAACAGCAGATGGCCGACGAACACCATCGTCTCGAAGACGTCGAAGGCCATGCCGATCAGGCCGCGGCCGAGACGCTCCATCAGCTCGTAGAAGCCCTGCGGCCGCTTGGGCGCCACCGGCTCGGTCTCGATGGCGCGCTGCACGAGGTCGAGCAGGCGCCGGGTGGTCGGCCGGGCCTGGATGTTGCCTTCAGCGTGCAGGGTCTTGGCCGCGCGGATCACCGCGTAGGCGCCGGCGGTGTCCAGCCGGCGGATGCGGCGCAGGTCGATGGTCAGCCGCCGGGCGGTCTCCAGCGCCTCGTCCAGCGACAGGCCCATCGCGCCCATCGATTCGGCCGTCCAGTCGCCGGTCAGCCGCGCGGTGACGCCGTCCTCGTCTTCCTCGATGGTGTACTCGGCGGCGCGGTCCATGCGGGGCGGTCTTGCGGGCTCCAGGTGCGCGTCCGACGAGTCGGGCGCGTCTCAGCCAGAGACCCTAGCAGAGCGCCGCGCCAGCGCCGAACGGCTTACGGCGCAGGTTCGTTCCGCGCCGCGCAAGGCTTGAGCGCCGCGCGCGGATGGCCGACGCTGCCGGCCAGGGAGACGACGCGATGCTGCTCGAAGGGTTGAAGGTGGTGGAGATGTCCACCTGGGTGGCCGGCCCCGGCTGCGCGGCGATCATGGCCGACTGGGGCGCGGAGGTGATCAAGGTGGAGAGCGCCGCCGGCGACGCCACCCGCACCTTCTATCCGGACACCGAGGAAAGCCCGGGCAATCCGATCTTCAGCATGGAGAACCGCGGCAAGCGTGGGATCGTGCTCGACATTGCTTCGGCCGCCGGCCGCGAGGCGCTGCTGCGCCTGCTGGAAACCGCCGACATCTTCATCAGCAACCTGCGGCCCGGCGCCCTGGAGCGGGCCGGCCTCGACTACCAGAGCGTCAAGGCGCGCGCGCCGCGGCTGATCTACGCCTCGATCACCGGCGTCGGCCTGGTCGGCCCCGAGCGCGACCTGCCGGCCTTCGACATCACCGCCTTCTGGACCAAGAGCGGCGTCGCCCACCAGATGATCCCCTCCGACCAGGAGCCGTTCCCGTGCCGGCCGGGCTTCGGCGACCACACCACGGCGCTGGCGCTGTGCTCGGCGATCCTGGCGGCGCTGCACGAGCGGCGCCAGACGGGGAGGGGGCGGCTGGTGGAGTGCTCGCTGCTGCGCACCGCCGCCTACGCCATCGGCTGGGACTTCTCGATCCAGTTGCGCTACGGCGAGGCGCCCCGGGCCCAGCCGAAGGACGACCGGCCGAGCCCGATCTCCGGGTTCTTCCGCACCGCCGACGACCGCTGGGTCTGCATCGTGCCGCGCGGCCCGGCCTGTTTCCCGGCGATGATGCAGCTGATCGGCCGGCCGCAGGTGCTGGACGACGTCCGCTACGACCGCCCGATCGCCGACCTCGCCGTGGTGCGCGAGGTGCGGGCCTGGGTGGAGGAGGCCCTGGCCCGCCTGACCTTCGCCGAGGCCGCGGCGGCGCTGACCGCCGCAGACCTGATCTGGGCCCCGATGGCCAGCCTCGCGGAGGTCGCCGCGTCCGAACAGGCCGAGGCCGCCGGCTGTTTCATCGAGGTGGAGGACGGGTGGGGCGGGTCGTTCCGCTCGCCGGCCACGCCGGCGCGTTTCCCCGAGGGCGCGCCCAGACCGGGACGCGCGGCGCCGAAGCTCGGCGAGCATACTGAGGAGGTACTGGCCGAACTCGACCGGGCCCGCTAGGGGCGCCGGCCGGCCGGCGACGGCGCGGGGCGACCCCGCGCCGCGGCAGGTCCTACTTCAGGTGGCCGGAGAGGTGCTTGTTCATCTCGAACATGGTCACCTTGTCCTTGCCGCCGAACACCGGCTTCAGCTTGGCGTCGGCGACGATCTCGCGCTTGTTCGCCGGGTTCTGCAGCTTGTTCGCCTTGATGTAGTCCCACACCTTCTTGACGACGTCGGCCCGGGTCAGCGCGCCGGAACCCACGATCGCCGCGAGGTCGGCGGAGGGGGTCAGCGGCTTGTTGAAACCGGAATTGGACTTGTCGGCCATAGGGCGCTCCTAAAGTTCGAATCGTCGAAGGCTAGCACGTCTGCGCGTGATCGCTGCCTGGAAGGTGACGGGAATGTGTCGGTATCCCAAGCAGATGCCGCCGAGTTGACGGCCTGGCGCGATTGTCGCACGGAGCGGCGAACGGCGCCTAGACCTCAACCGTCGCGCGCAGGTGCGCCCGTTCGTTCAGCGCCAGCACGTTCCGCTGGCCCGAACGGGCGCACATGTAGCGGTGCACGCTGGTGTAGCCCGGCTCGAAGAACAGTTTCGGCGCCATGCCCAGCACGTGCGCGGTCCAGACATTGATCACCCCGCCGTGGCAGAACACCGCCACCCGCTGGCCGGGGTGGGCGGCGATCACCTCCTCCAGCGCGCCGACCACGGCGGCGCTGAACAGGTCGATGTCCATCGCGTGCTCGCCCCGCGCGAAGGCCAGCCAGGCTTCGTAGTTCTCGCGCTTCAGCACTTCCATCGGAATGTAGGAGCCGGAGTCGCGGTCGAACTCGGCCACGCCTTCGTGCTGGCTGATCTCGCACTTCAGGTGGTCGGCGAACGGCCGGGCGGTCTGCACCGCCCGGCGCATGGGGCTGGACCACACGGCGTCGGCGCCTTCGTGCGCCAGCCAGGCGGAAACCCGCCGCGCCTGGTCGACGCCCTCCGGCGACAGGTCGGGGTCGGCGCTTTCGTCGTGGCGCAGCGGCAGGCCATGCCGGATCAGAATGAGTTCCAAGGTCGCGAATCCTCCCGACACGCTCCCTAGCCGCGCGCGGCGGCGACGTCATCGGCGCCGTAGGGGAAGGGAATGGTGGATGCGACAGGGATTGAACCTGTGACCCCCTCGGTGTGAACGAGGTGCTCTCCCGCTGAGCTACGCATCCGCCGGAGAACGGCGGCCAGCGGCTGCCGTTCGGGAGGGAGCGGCCTATAGCCCCTAGGCCCCGGCGGGGCAAGCCGCCAGCAGACGCGCGCAGGCCGGAACCAGGGCGTCGAAGTGGTCGATCAGAACGTCGGGGCCAAGGTCGGCCGCCGGGGTGGCGGTGTAGCCGAAGCTGACCAGAACCAGGGGCGTCCCCGCCGCCCGGGCCGCCGCGGCGGCGGTGGCCGAGTCGCCCACCATCACCGCCCGCGTCAGGTCGCCGCCGGCGCGGCGGACCGTCTCGACGATGTGGCTGGCGTCCGGCTTGGGCGTCGGCGCGGCGTCCGCGCCGACGATGGCCGCGAAGCGCGAGGCGAGGCCGAGGGCGTCGAGCAGCGAGACCGACAGGTTCGTCGGCTTGTTGGTGCAGACCGCCAGCCTCGCGCCGGCGCCGGCCAGGGCGTCCAGCGCCTCGACCACGCCAGGGAAGGGATGGCTCTCGTCGGCGATGCGCGCGTCGTAGCGGGCCAGGAAGGTCTCGAACAGCACCTGGTCGCGCGCCTGCGGGTAGGGGATGCCGGCCGCCTCGAAACCGCGCAGCATCAGCGCCCTCGCCCCGTGGCCGATCATCGGGCGGGCGACCTCGAGCCCCAGCGGGGCGAGCCCCTCGTCCGCCAGGATGCTGTTCAGCGTGCCGACCAGGTCCGGCGCGGTCTCCACCAGGGTGCCGTCCAGGTCGAAGACGATGGTCGAGCCGGCGAGGGCGCTGAGGTCTTCGGCCACGGGGAGAACGCCTTTCATCGAACCTGTGCGGTTTCGGCTGAAGGCCCCTTTCAGCTAAAGGCAGGGGGATTGCAACGAGTCCACCGACTGTCCTTTCGGAGAGCGCCCATGACCGCCCGCGCCGCCGTCATCCTCGCCGCCGGCGAGGGCACGCGCATGAAGTCGCCGACGCCGAAGATGCTGCACAGGCTCGCCGGCCGGGCGCTGATCGACCACGCCATCGATGCGGCGCAGGCGGCCGGCTGCCAGCGGGTGGTGGTGGTGGTCGGCGCCCACAGCCCGGCGGTGGCGGCGCACGTGACGGCGCGGCTGGGCGAGCAGGCGGTGGCCGTGCAGGATCCGCCGCTCGGCACCGGCCACGCGGTGCTGGCGGCGCGCCAGGCGCTGGCGGACTTCGACGGCGACGTGGTGGTGACGCTGGGCGACTGCCCGCTGCTGACGCCCGAAGCGGTGGCCCCGCTCTGGAGGCTGCGGGGCGAAGGCGCCGATGTCGCCGTGCTCGGCTTCGAGGCCGCCGACCCGACCGGCTACGGCCGCCTGATCCTGGCCCCCAACGGCACGCTCCTGCGCATCGTCGAGCAGCGCGACGCCACCGAGAACGAACGCCAGGTGCGTCATTGCAACTCCGGCGTCATCGCCGCGGGCCGCGCGCGGCTGTTCGAGCTGCTGGGCGAGGTGAAGAACGACAACGCCAAGGGCGAATACTACCTCACCGACATCGTCGGCGCGGCCCACGCCAAGGGCCTCTCCACCCGCGCCGCCATCGCCCCCGAGGCCAACACCGCCGGCGTCAATTCGCAGGCCCAGCTCGCGGAGGTGGAGGGGATCTGGCAGGCCCAGCGCCGCGCCGCGCTGATGGACGAGGGCGTTCAGATGAGCGCCCCGCACACCGTGTTCCTCAGCTGGGACACCTGGATCGGCCCCGGCGCGGTGGTGGAGCCCAACGTCGTCTTCGCCCCCGGCGTGACCGTGGAGGGCGGCGCGCAGATCCGCGCCTTCAGCCACCTGGAGGGCGCGGTGGTGCGCGCCGGCGCGATCGTCGGCCCCTACGCCCGTCTGCGCCCCGGCGCCGACATCGGCGAGGAGGCCCATATCGGCAATTTCGTCGAGGTGAAGAAGGTGAAGGTGGGGCAGGGCGCCAAGGCCAACCACCTGGCCTATCTCGGCGACGGCACGGTGGGCGCGGGGGCCAACATCGGCGCCGGCGCGATCTTCTGCAACTACGACGGCTTCGACAAATACGAGACCCATGTGGGCGCGGGGGCGTTCATCGGCTCGGACACCGCCCTGGTCGCGCCGGTGCGGGTGGGAGACGGCGCCTACACCGGTTCCGGCTCGGTGATCACCAGGGACGTCTCCGCCGACGCCCTGGCCCTGGCGCGCGGGCAGCAGGTGGAGAAGCCCGGCTGGGCGGCGGCGTTCCGCGAGCGCAAGCAGGCGGAGAAGGCTGCGAAGAAGGGCTGAGGCGCACCCGCCGCCGACCCCGATGGCGCCCGCGCGAGCTTTCGCCTATCTGAACCCTTCGCACGGAGCCGAAGCTTGAGCGCAGAAGATCAGAAGCGGATCGCCGGGGAGGCCGCCGCCCAGCTGGTGCGGGCCGGCATGACCGTGGGCCTGGGCACCGGCTCCACCGCCGCCTGGTTCGTGAAAGCGCTGGCCGCCCGCCGCCTCGACGTGCGCGGCGTGCCGACCTCCGAGGCCACCGCCGCCCTGGCGCGCGAGCTTTCGATTCCCGTGGTGGATTTCGACAGCGTCGGCCGCATCGATCTTACTGTCGACGGGGCCGATGAAATCGGGCCTGGCCTCAGCCTCATCAAGGGCGGCGGCGCGGCCCTGCTGCGCGAGAAGCTGGTCTGGGAAGCCTCCGACCGCTGCGTGGTCATCGCCGACGCCGCCAAGCAGGTGGTGCGCCTGGGCGCGTTCGCCCTGCCGGTGGAGGTGGTCGCCTTCGGCCACAAGACCACGGCCAACCGCATCTGCGACGTGCTGGCCGAACTGGAGTTCAGCCAGATGCCCCGCCTGCGGACGAAGGACGGCGCGCCGGTGCGCACCGACGGCGGCAATCTGATCTACGACATCGCCTGCGGCTCGATCCCCGAGCCCGCGCGGCTGGCGGACGCGCTGAAGTCGATCACCGGGGTGGTGGAGCACGGCCTGTTCCTCGACCTCGCGGACCTGGCGATCATCGGCACGCCGGACGGCGCGCGGCAGGTCGAGCCCTAAGGAGATTTCGCGTGGCGGCTTACGACTACGACCTCTTCGTCATCGGCGCGGGCTCCGGCGGGGTGCGCGCGGCCCGGCTGGCGGCGATGACCGGCGCGCGCGTCGGCGTCGCCGAGGAGCACCGGGTCGGCGGCACCTGCGTGATCCGCGGCTGCGTACCCAAGAAGTTCATGGTCTACGCCTCGGAAGTCTCCCAGCAGCTGAAGGTGGCCGAAGGCTACGGCTGGAGCCATGCCGAGCACAGCTTCGACTGGGCCCGGTTCATCGCCGACAAGGACAAGGAGATCGCCCGGCTCTCGGGAATCTACGTCACCAACCTGCAGAACGCCGGCGCCGAGATGGTCCACGCCAAGGCGCGGCTGAAGGACGCCCACACCGTCGAGCTGGTCGACAAGGACCAGGAGGTGACCGCCGAAAAGATCCTCATCGCCACCGGCGGGCGCCCCTGGAAGCCGGCCGATGTCGAGGGGATCGAGCACGCCATCGTCTCGGATGACGCCTTCCATCTGGAGCGGCTGCCCAAGAGCATCGTGATCGCCGGCGGCGGCTACATCGCCGTGGAGTTCGCCGGCATCTTCAACGGCCTGGGCGTGGAGACCACCCTGGTCCACCGCGGCCCCAACATCCTGCGCGGCTTCGACGACAACGTCCGCGCGCACCTGGCCGAAGAGATGGAGAAGCGCGGCATCAAGGTGATCCTCGGTTGCCAGCACAAGGCGATCGAGAAGACGGCGGACGGCTACGTCAGCAGGATGTCGTCGGGCGCCGACATCCCCTCCGAACTGGTGATGTTCGCCGTCGGGCGCGAACCCTATGTCGAGGGCCTGGGGTTGGAGAGCGCCGGCGTCGAGCTGGACGAGACCGGCGCCGTCAAGGTTGACGCCTATTCCAAGACCACGGCCTCGAACATCTGGGCGGTGGGCGATGTCACCAACCGCATCAACCTCACCCCCGTCGCCATCCGCGAGGGCGCGGCCTTCGCCGAGACGGTGTTCCGCGACAACCCGACCAGCTTCGACCACGAGATGGTCGCCGCCGCCGTCTTCTCCCAGCCGCCGATCGGGACGGTGGGCCTGACCGAGGCGGACGCGCGCCACGCCTGCCGGAAGGTCGATATCTACCTGTCGAAGTTCCGGCCGATGAAGACCACCTTCTACGGCGGCGACGAGCGGTGCCTGATCAAGCTGGTGGTCAACGGGGAGACCGACCAACTGCTCGGCTGCCATGTGGTCGGCCCCGACGCGCCGGAGATCATCCAGATGGCCGCCATCGCCCTGAAGATGGGCGTCACCAAGACCCAGTGGGATTCCACCTGCGCGGTCCACCCGACCCTGGCCGAAGAACTGGTCACCATGCGTGAGAAATACCTGCCGCCCGAGCTCGGCGCGGTGGCATGACCTCGGCCGAGGCCGCCCTGCGCGAAGGCCGTTTCGCGGTCTGGTGCGGCTGGGTCTGGACCGTCGTCGCCGGGACCCTGCCGCTGCTCGCCTGGGCCTGGCCGCTGGGTTTCCAGGTCGTCGTGCCGGCCGCCGGCCTCCTCTGCCTGCCGGCGATCAAGGTCGAGCGCCGCGACGGCCTGTGGATCACGCCGCTGGCCCTGCTGGTCGGCTGGGCGCTGCTGGCGTCCACCTGGAGCCCCTACGAGCCGCCCGACCTGGAGCACAACACCGCCGCCAAGCTCGCCCTGCAGCTGCCGGTCTATCTGTGGGCCATCCTCGGCGCCCGCGCGGCGGATGCGCGGGGGCGGGCGAGGGCGCTGGCCGTGCTCGGCTGGGCCAGCCTGATCGCCGCCGCCCTGATCCTGCTCGAGGCCCTCAGCGGCGCGGCGCTCTACCAGGCCCTGAGGCAGGCGATGCACGACCCCATCCGGCCGGACCTGGCGGCCCGCAACGTGGCCCAGGGGGTCTTCGTGCTGGCGGCGACCGGCTGGCTGGGGCTGGCCGGCCTGCCACGCCGCCTGGCCCCCTTCGCCGCCCTGGCGCTGGCGGCGGCGGTGCTGGTCGGGGGGATCGCCCTGCGCGCCGACGCGCCGCTGCTGGCGCTGGCCCTCTCGGCGATCGCGGCGACGGCGGTGTGGCGGTTCCCGCGCGGCGGGCCGACCGGGCTGGCGGTGCTGGCCGGCGGGCTGGTGCTGGCCACGCCCCTGATCCTCGGCCTGCTCGATCAGGCCGGCGTGCTCGACGCCCTGAAGGGGCCCGCGCCGCTCTCCTGGGAACAGCGCATCGGCTACTGGCAGGTCACCCTGGCCGCCATCGGCCAGCAGCCGCTGATCGGCCTCGGCCTCGATGGGGGGCGCGTGGTGATGGGGGCCAGCCTGCACCCGCATTCCACTTCGCTGCAGCTCTGGCTGGAACTGGGCGCGGTCGGCGCGGCTCTGGCGGCGGCGGCCTGGGTGGCGATCCTGCTGGGCCTGCGCGGCCCCGCCCCGCGCCTGGCCGCCGCCCTGGCGGCCGCGGCGGCCAGCGCCTATTTCGTCTTCGGGGCCTTCAACTTCGGCGTCTGGCAGGAGTGGTGGCTCTCGCTGGGCGTCTTCGCCGGGGCCTTTTCCGTCCTCGCGTGGCGGAATTCGCGGCCTGTGGCGCCGCAACCATCGACCTGACGCACGCTAGGGGGTAGAGACCGTCCCCCTTCGCCGGAAACGCCGGCGCGGAGCAATGGAGCTATGACCCAACACTGGACTCCCCAAGCCTGGCGGACCCATCCCGCCAAGCACATGCCGACGGATTACCCCGACGCATCGGCTGTGGAGCGTGTCGAGCAGACCCTGCGCGGCATGCCGCCGCTGGTGTTTGCCGGGGAAGCCCGCGAACTGAAATCCAAGCTGGCCGACGTCGAGGCCGGCAACGCCTTCCTGCTGCAGGGCGGCGACTGCGCCGAGAGCTTCAAGGAGTTCTCGGCCGACAACATCCGCGACACCTTCCGCCTGATCCTGCAGATGGCGGTGGTGCTCACCTTCGCCGGCGGCAAGCCGGTGGTGAAGGTCGGGCGCATGGCCGGCCAGTTCGCCAAGCCGCGCTCCGAGCCCATCGAGACCATCGGCGAGGCCACCCTGCCGTCCTACCGCGGCGACATCATCAACGGCATGGACTTCAACGAGGCCGACCGGGTCCCCGACCCGGACCGCCTGCTGCGCGCCTATCACCAGTCCTCGGCGACGCTGAACCTGCTGCGCGCCTTCGCCGGCGGCGGCTATGCGGACCTCTACAACATCCACCGCTGGACCCTCGGCTTCGTCGGCGACAGCCCGCAGGGCGCCCGCTACCGCGAACTGGCCGAGAAGATCTCCGAGTCGCTCTCCTTCCTCGCCGCCCTCGGCGTGACGCCGGAGAGCCACCCGGACCTGCTGCACCGCGTCGACTTCTTCACCGCCCACGAGGCCCTCTTGCTGGGCTACGAGGAGGCGATGACCCGCGTCGATTCCACGAGCGGCGACTGGTACGACACCTCCGCCCACCTGCTCTGGATCGGCGAGCGCACCCGCCAGCTCGACGGCGCCCACGTCAACTTCATGCAGGGGATCAAGAACCCCATCGGCGTGAAGGTCGGCCCGACGCTCGAAGCCGACGATCTGCTGCGTCTGATCGAGGCGCTCAACGCCAAGAACGAGCCTGGCCGCCTGACCCTCTACGGCCGCTTCGGCTCGGACAAGGTCGCCGCCCGCCTGCCGATGCTGATGGCCGCCACCAAGCGCGCCGGCGCCCGCGTGGTCTGGGCCATCGACCCGATGCACGGCAACACCCTGAAGGCCAACAACGGCTACAAGACCCGGCCCTTCGACCGCATCCTCTCTGAAGTAAAGAGCTTCATCGAGATCGCCGAGGCCGAGGGGGTGCATCCCGGCGGTGTCCACCTGGAGATGACCGGCCAGAACGTCACCGAGTGCACCGGCGGCGCGCGGGCGGTGAGCGAGGGCGACCTCGCCGACCGCTACCACACCCACTGCGACCCGCGCCTCAACGGCGAGCAGGCGCTGGAGCTGGCCTTCCTGGTGGCCGAAAAGCTCAAGGGCGCCCGCCAGCCGCTGGAGCACCGCAAGGCGGTTTAGCTTCCTTCTCCCGGTCGGGAGAAGGAAAGACGCGCGCAGCGCGGCGAGGATGAGGGCTTACGCCTTTCCGGAGAGTCCTGTGGCCCTCACCCTCCCGCCGGCCTCTGCCGGCGGGTTTCCCTCTCCCGACCGGGAGAGGGCGCTAGGACTGCGCGAACCGCCCCGCCATCACGCACTTCGCCTGGCCGTCCTTCACCTCCACCGTGGCGTCCTGGCCGACGCCGGGCTGGAAGTGGAAGGTCCGCGTCCCGGCCGTGACGGTCAGCACCGAAGGCGCGGTGAACTGGCAGACGGCGTACTTGCCGAACCCCTTGCCGCCGTCGTTGGCCACCTCGTTGCACGAGAGGTGCCCGGCGACCCGGCTGAAGACGATCCCGTTGTACTCGGTGCTCTTGCGGGTCTTCAGGCCGGCGGCGGCGAACTCGGCCTCGCTC
>JADZBR010000001.1 GCA_020852035.1 Caulobacteraceae bacterium | reverse complement strand
GCGCTCGCGTCAGGTTCCCGACGTTGATCATCCCATAGAGCGCGATGTGCCGGCGCACACGCTGATAGATCGCATTCACTGTCGGCTCGGAAAGCCGCGTCGCCCTAGCCGCGTCTTTGGCCGTCATGCTCCGCGCGAAGCATTCGACGACGCGGCGCAGCCGATGTTCGGAAATCTTTGCGTTCCGGTAGCGCCTGTTTTTCTGTTTGCGTTCCGCCACTTGGCCTCCGCGCAAGGGCGCTCTTCCTGGCGCTCTGCTTAGGCTGATCGGATGCGGGTTCTGACGGCTCTTCTAGCCTCGCGTCAATGCTGCCTGAGACCAGAGGAGACCAGACGCCATGCCCCTTTGCACGCAATGCTTCACCGAGGGCTTCTGCCGCTACCTCACCGTAAGCCTCGTCACCGACGACGAGCTTGATGACGGGGAGTTCATTCGCGATGTTCGCGCCCACGCTTACGCAATGCGGATCACGCGCGACCACTGGCTCAGTTTCCTGACGGACGCCTATCGCGACTATCCCGGCCAGGTGTTCGACGCCGAAGGCGAGCCCGTCTTCCTCGACATGAGCGTCTTCGAGGTCGAGGGGATCGCCTACTGGTTCCGCGATTTCGCGAACACGCCCTGCCCCCCGAACGTCGTGCCCTATGTGCGCGTCGAGGCCCGTGAGCGAGTGCGGGTGTTTGCGACGATTCTGAAGCTGCTCGATCCGGTGCCGGCGCGGATGTGGGGCGTGAGAGCCGCCAACGACTCGCGCCATCGCCGGCCGGCCCCCCGACCGGCAGGCGAGCGCCCGCGGGTGCCGTGTCCGAACTACCTGCTGCGTCTCTACGGGATCGACGACGACCTGGACGACGAGGAGGTGTCGGCCTGACCGTAGCTTTATGAAAACACTGAAGATTCCTCTGGACTTTTGGATGGGACACAGGTTAGCTTAGGACAGAATTCCTAGTTCCGCGCCCGCCGTTTGTCCGGGCCGCCAATCCCCCCGAAACGGGCGGGATTGGCCCCTAGGCTCCCGTAACAATTCAACCCTTTTGGAGACCCGCGAGCGCGGGCGGCATGCCCGCTCGCGCCGGGTAGACGCGCCATGCTCACAGACATCGAGATCGCCCGCTACCGTCCCTTCATGGACGAGCTCGGGATCGATCTGGACCTTGCCCTTTATCTGCACAACGCGATGGGGCTGATCGTCGCCGAGGAAATCCGCCGCGCGGGCACGGAGTCAGGATGTGGAAAGCCAGCGGATTTTGGCGGCTTTGAGCCGGCCAATGAGGTACAGTTGGAATTGAATTCATTGAAGAAAACTTACAACGACGCCGCCTGAGACGGCGCAAGGAGGATGGATGAAAGGAGAGACCCAGGAACGGGCCGTGATCTATTGTCGCGTCTCCAGCAAAGCGCAGGATGCGCGTGGAGACGGCCTAAATTCCCAGGAGCGCGCCTGCCGCGATTTTGCGCGGATGCAGGGCCTCGTCGTCGATCAGGTCTTCTACGACAAGAAGACCGGCGGCGTAACCGAACGGCCCGGCATGCAGGCGATGCTCGCCTTCCTCCGGAAGCACCGCAAGGTCGGCTACTTCGTCATCGTCGACGACATCGACCGCTGGGCGCGGGACGTGCTGAGCCACTGGCAGCTGCGCGCCTCGCTTGCCGAAGCCGGCGGCCGGCTGATCTCGCGCAGCATGGAATTCGGCGAGACCTCGGACCTGAAGCTGGTCGAGAACATTCGCGCGAGCGTCGCGCAGCACGCCCGCGACCACAACCGGGACCAGACCCTGAGCCGCATGGCGAGCCGAGCCCGCAATGGCTGGTGGCCATTCGCGATTCCGATCGGCTATCGCTACGTCCGGGAGAAGAGCAACGGGAAGGTCTGCGTCCGTGACGAACCTCTGGCCTCGGTCGTCCAGGAAGGGCTCGAAGGCTTCGCCTCGGATCGCTTTTCGACGCAGGCCGATGTTCTGCGCTTCTTCGAATCCCGCCCGGAGTTTCCCAGAGACCGGCACGGCCGGATCGCCTTCTCGCACGTGCGCCAGATTCTGGAGCGGGCCTTCTACGCGGGCTTCATCGACCATCCCGGCTGGGACATCCACATGGTCCCGGCAAGGCACGAGCCGCTGATCTCGCTCGCGACCCACAAGGCGATCCAGGACAAGCTGGCGGGCCGCGCGAAGTTCCGGCCCCGTACGCCGGATCAGGAGCCCTTCCCCCTGCGCGGCAGCGTCCTTTGCCAATGCGGAACGCCGCTCACCGCCTGCTATTCGAAGAGCTCCACCGGCAAGCTCTATGCCTACTACCTCTGCCCGGACAAATCTCAGCGGTGCCCGGACTACCGGAAGTCGATCCCGCAAGAGAAAATCGAGGGCGAGTTCGCTCAGCTCGTCGAGCACCTGGCCCCTTCGCCTGGCGTCATCGCCTTCGCGAAGGAAGCGATCATGGTTCATTGGGAGAAGCACGTCGCATCCGGCAAGCGCCTCGTGGAAGCCGCACGGCAGGAACTCGCCAAGATCGAGCGCAGTATCGACCAGCTGACGGATCGGATCGTCGAAACGGAACAGGAAACGGTCGTCGCCGCCTATGAGCGGAAGCTGCGATCGCTGGAGATGCGGCGCGCCGAACTGACCGATCAGGTGAACCGCGAAGGCGAGAAGAAGCCAGACCTGACGCGAGCAGTTCGAACGGCAGTCAAATTCCTCGCAAACCCTTCTGTTCTTTGGACTTCTGGCGATCCGGCGGACCGCCGCGTGCTGCTCAAACTCGCCTTCCCGCAGCGTCTCACATACAGCCGAAATGAGGGGTTTCGAACGCCGCTAACTGGTTCAATTTTCAGGTATTTTGCGTCTCTCGACGCCTTGAAAAAGGAAATGGCGCGCCCGGAACGATTCGAACGTCCGACCCTCAGATTCGTAGTCTGATGCTCTATCCAGCTGAGCTACGGGCGCGCGCTTTCGCCTCTCGGCGAGGGCGCGGAACCTAGTGCGCGAGGCGGCCGAAGGCAAGCGGGCGGCGTAGGGAAATCTCAGGGAGGCAGGTCGCGCCATGCGACAGGGCCTTCCCAGGGGGCGGCCGCCTCGTAGACCGCCCGGGCGACGGCGCGGGCCAGGCAGTCGGCGGCCAGGGCGCCGGCCTGCATCACCGCCGCGTCGGCGGCTTCGGGTAGCGGCAGGCGGCCGGTGGAGAGGGCGAAGACGACGTCGCCGTCGAACGGGGCGTGCACCGGGCGGATGGCGCGCGCGAGGCCGTCCTGGGCCATCACCGCCACCCGGCGGGCCTGGGCGGGGGTCAGCGAAAGGTCGGTGGCGACCACGGCGATGGTGGTGTTGGCGCGCGGCGCGGCCAGGTCCTTGGTCCAGTAGTCGCCGGGCGCGGCGGCGAGGGCGGCGGGGCCGAGACCGCCGAACTCGGCCTCCAGCTCGAAGGGCGCGGCCCAGAAGGCGCGGGTCCCCGGCGCGACCACCGAGCCGAAGCTGTTCACCGCCGCCAGGGCGCCGACCGTCATGCCTTCGGTGACCACCGAGGCCGATCCCGTCCCGCCCTTCAGCCGGCCGGCCATCGCGCCGTAGCCGGCGCCCGCCGAACCGAGGGCGAAGCGGTCGCCGGCCGCCTCGACGGCGGCGATCCCCAGGGCGCGATAGGGCGGCTCCAGGCCCCACTGCTTGTCGCCGCCGTTGCCCAGGTCGAACAGGATCGCGCCCGGCACGATCGGCGAGGGGGGAACCTCCTCGCGGGGGATCACCACATAGCCGCGGCCTCGCGCCCCCAGCCAGGCGGCGACGCCGTCGGCGGCGGCCAGGCCGTACATCGAGCCGCCGGAGAGGGCGATGGCGTCCACCGTCGGCACCAGGGTCTCAGGGCTCAGGGCGTCGGTCTCGCGGGTGCCGGGCCCCCCGCCGCGCACGTCCACGGCGCAGACCGCCGGACGGTCCGGCAGGATCACCGTGACGCCGGTGCGCGCCCGCGAATCCTCGGCCTGGCCGACGGCGAGGCCCTCCACGTCGGTGATCAGATTGCGTGGGCCGGGGCGGGGCTGGATCATGACGACGGCTTGCCATGCGCGCGCGGTTGTTGTCCACGGACGCCCAGCTAAGGTTACAGCCTTAAGTTCCGGAGGTTCGCTTGCGTTCGTTCACCTGCCTCGCCGCCATCGCCGCGCTTGCCCTCGCCGCTTGCGAGACTCCGCAGAGCCCGCGCCCCTCGACACCGGCCGCCGCCTCGCCCGCGAGCGGCCAGCAGATGGTGGCCGCCGCCCACCCGCTGGCGGTCGACGCCGGCCTGAAGGTGCTGAACGCGGGCGGCTCGGCGGTCGACGCGGCGGTGGCCGTGCAGGCGACGCTGGGCCTGGTGGAGCCGCAGAGCTCGGGCCTCGGCGGCGGCGCCTTCATGACCTACTACGACGGCGCGACCGGCGAGGTCACCGCCTACAACGGCCGTGAGACCGCGCCGGCGGCCGCGGGTCCGGACCTCTTCCTCGGCCCGGACGGCAAGCCGCTGGGCTTTGTCGAGGCGGTGCTGAGCGGGCGCTCCACGGGCGTACCCGGCGCGGTGGCGATGCTCGGCCTGGCGCAGGCGGAGCACGGCAAGCTGGCCTGGCGCGACCTCTTCGCCGAACCCGAACGGCTGGCCGACGAGGGCTTCATCGTCACCCCCAGGCTGGCCGGCATGATCGCCAGTCGCGCGCCGCAGGCCGCGGCGCCGGACGCCGTCGCCTATTTCACCAAGCCGGACGGGACCAAATACGCCGCCGGCGACCGCCTGAAGAACCCCGCCTACGCCGCCACCCTGCGCCAGATCGCCGCCGAGGGGCCGCGCGCGCTGCTGAAGGGCGAGATCGCCGACGCCATCGTGCGCCGGGTGCATGAGGGCCAGCTGGCCAGCGCCATGACCGTGCAGGACCTCGCCAGCTACCAGCCCGAGGAGGTGAAGCCGGTCTGCCGGCCCTACCGCATCTATGTGGTCTGCGTGCCGCCGCCGCCGTCCAGCGGCGCGGCCCTGCTGGAGGGCCTCGGCATCCTGGAGCGCACCGACATCGCCGAGCGCGGGCCGACCGACCCGCAGGGCTGGTTCCTGTTCATCGAGGCCAGCCGCCTGATGTACGCCGACCGCGACCGCTACTTCGGGGATGCGGACTTCGTGAGCGTGCCTGTCGATGGCCTGCTGGAGCCCGCCTATCTGGACGCCCGCGCCAGGGCGATGCCGGAGCGCGGCGGCGGCCCGGCGCCTCGCCCCGGCGTTCCGCGCGGCGCCCCGAAGGTCGGCGTCGACGCCACCCGCGAGCCGGGCGGCACCACCCACTTCGTGATCGTCGACAAGTGGGGGAACGTGGTCTCGATGACCACCACGGTGGAGAGCATCTTCGGCTCGGGCCGGATGGTCGGCGGCTTCTTCCTCAACAACCAGCTGACCGATTTCTCCTTCTCGCCGAGCAACACCGACGGGACCCCCGCGGCGAACGCCGTGGCCGGCGGCAAGCGGCCGCGCTCGTCGATGTCGCCAGCCATCGTGCTGGACCGCCAGGGCCGGTTCGTCGCCGCGGTCGGCTCGCCGGGCGGCAACGCCATCCTGGCCTACAACCTCAAGGCCCTGGTCGGGCTGCTCGACTGGAACCTGCCGGTCGAGGAGGCCCTGGCCCTGCCCAACATCATCGCCCGCGGCGCCTCGACCAACGCCGAGCTCGACCGCTTCGCGCCGGGCGTGGCCGATGGGCTGGCGGCCAAGGGGCTGACCCTGACCGGGGGCGGCTCGGCCGAGGGCTCGGGCCTGCACGCGGTGCGCGTCGGGCCGCACGGCCTCGAAGGCGGCGCCGATCCGCGGCGCGAGGGCCAGGCGCGCTCGCAGTAGCCGGACCTCTGATCCTCCTCCGCGCGGCGGGCGGCGGGAGGATGTTGCGGCGCGCCTAGCCCTGGCTTGGGGAAACCGCCGGGCGCGCCCGGCGAGCCTTCACCGGCGCCGGAGCGCCCGGCAGCATCAGCTCGAACACCGTGCCGCCCGGCCCGGTCTCGACCAGGGTCAGGTCCCCGCCGTGGCCCTGGGCCAGTTCGCGCGCGATCGCCAGGCCCAGGCCCGCGCCCTCCGGGTTGGTCGAGCCGCCGAAAGGCTGGAAGAGGCGCTCGCGGGCCTTTGGCGGCACGCCGGGGCCGTCATCGCCGATCCGCAGTCGGCTGGCCTCGGCGTCCTGCGAGAGATGGACGCTCACACGGCCGCCCTCGGCGCGACCGGCCTGTCCCGCAATCGCCTGGCGCGCGTTGCGCATCAGATTGACCAGGATGCGGTGCAGCTGGTCCGGGTCGGCCAGCATCTGGGCGCCGGCCGCGACCTGAGCCTCCAGCCGGGCCGAACCGACGCCGAGGCCGGCCTCCTCGGCCGCCGCCTCCAGCGCGGGTAGCAGCGGTGTCGGCTGGGCTTCCGGCGCGGCCTCCTCGGTCTTGCCGTAGGCCAGCACCTCGGTGGACAGGCGCGTGGCGCGGTTCAGCGCCCGCTCGAGCCGCGGCAGGGCGCGGGCCACCTGCGGGTCGCCGATCGCCGCCAGCCGTTCAGAGGCGAGCTGTGCGCTGGTCAGCATGTTGCGCAGGTCGTGAGTGATCTTGGCCACCGCCTCGCCCAGCGCCGCCAGGCGCGCGCGCGAGTTCAGGGCGGCGCGCAGGTCCGCCTGCATCCGGTCCAGCTCCAGTTCGGCGCGGCCGATCTCGTCGCGGCGATGGGAGGGCTCGATGTGCGAGAGCGGGTCGTCCGGATCGGCGCGGAACCGCTCCATCGAGAGCGTGATCCGCTGCATCGGCCGCACGAGAAAGAGGTTGAGGGAGAGGTAGACCAGGCCGCCCACTCCGCCGGCGACGATCAGGGTGACGCCCAGGATGCGCCACAGATAGGTGGTCAGGGCCGCCTTCAGCTCGGCGTCCGGCGCGACGATCTCGATGAAATCGGCCTGCCGGAAGCGGGGCTCGGCCAGCACCCGCACCATCCGGCCCCGCCCGCTGGTCAGGGTCTGGAAGGGCGCGGCCAGCCACGAGGCCAGCGCCCGGTCGCGAAGGTCGACGACATAGGGCGTGCGGTCGAGCCTCGGTCCCTGCAGCACCAGCCGGCGAATGCCGTCGTCCTCGATCGCCACCCAGGCGACGCCGGCGCCGCGCAGCAGTTCGCGCGAGCGGGCTTCGTCGAGGTAGCCCTCCGGCGCGGCGTCGGTGACCAGGGTGGCCAGCTCGGCCGAGCGCACCCGGTCGAGCAGCCACTGGCGCTCGAAGGCCGCCAGCGCCGGCGGCAGGAAGATCGCGCCAAGCACGGCGACGAACGCGGCGGTGATGACCAAGAGGCGCGCCGAGAGGCCGCCCGGCCAGAACATCCGCCGGGCCGGCGCGCCGTGATCCGGCTGCGTGGGGGCGTCCGCCATGACGTTTCCGTTACTCGACGCGAAGCGTGGCGGCAACGCGCCGAACGCTTTCAGGGCGTCGATGCCGCATCCAGCACAGATGGGAAGCCGTCGGCGCGCAGGCGAGCGGCCAGGTCGCGTTTCAGCCGCGGGACCAGTCCAGGCCCCTCGAACACCAGGGCGGAATAGAGCTGCAACGCCTGCGCGCCGGCGCGGATCTTGGCGTAGGCGTCGGCGCCCGAGGCGATCCCGCCCGCGCCGATCAACCCGGCCCGCCCGGCAAGCGCGTCGCGGAACTCGGCCAGCACGCGGGTGGAGAGAGGCATCAGCGGCGCCCCCGAGAGGCCGCCGGTCTCCCCCGCCTGCGGAGAGGTCAGGCCCGCCGGCCGCGAGACCGTGGTGTTGGAGACGATCACCGCATCGACGCCGTGGGCGACCACCGCCTCGGCGATGGCCTCGACCTCGCCGGCCTCCAGGTCGGGCGCGACCTTCAGGAACACCGGCGCATCGCCCGAGGCGGCGGCGAGTTCGCGGCGGGCCGCCGTGGCGCGGCCGAGCAGTTCGTCCAGCGCCGCCTTGGTCTGCAGGGCGCGAAGGCCCGGCGTATTGGGCGAGGAGATGTTGATGGTGAAATAGTCCGCCAGCCCCCAAAGCTGGCGAAGCCCGGTGATGTAGTCGCCGATGCGGTCGGCCGCGTCCTTGTTGGCCCCGATGTTGGCGCCGACCACGCCGCGCCGCGCCCGTCGCGCCAGGCGCGCGGCGAACGCGGCCTGCCCACGGTTGTTGAAACCCATGCGGTTGATCACCGCGCGGTCCTCGCTGAGCCGAAAGAGGCGCGGACGCGGATTGCCGGCCTGCGGCTCCGGCGTGACCGTGCCGCACTCGACGAAGCCGAAGCCGGCCGCCAGCATGGCGTCAGGAACCTCGGCGTCCTTGTCGAAGCCTGGCGCGAGGCCGAGACAGTTCGGCAGCCGCAGTCCGGCGATCTCGGTGGCGAGCACGGCGTCGTCCGGCCGGCGGTCGCGCGGCCCCAGCCCCGCCCGCAGCGCCCGGAGGGTGAGGCGATGGGCGTCTTCCGGATCCAGCACATGCATCGCCCGGGCGGCGAGATCGTGCAGGGTCACGGGGTCTCACCCAGGTCAGGCGCCCCATCGGGTCTCAACGGCGCGGCCCGCGCTTCATCGACCAGGGCGGCGTCCAGCGGACCGTAGAGGTGGGGAAAGAGGTCGCCGCCGCGCGACGGCTCCCAGCGCAGCGCCTCGCCCAGCGCCTCGGCCTCAAGGCCCAGCAGCATGAGCCCGGCCTGGCCGGAGAAGTGGCGGCGCGCGGTTTCG